>DAIDIZ010000064.1 GCA_027451585.1 Chlamydiota bacterium | reverse complement strand
TCCAAAATGGCCCAAGAAAACCGAATTTCAACGAGAAGAAGGAAATTTCTTTTTCCAAACTTCATCTTGTGCAAGAAGTTTCCGAAATATTGTCCGTTTTGTAATAGCTCTTGATACGCTTGTAAAAGCCATACGATTGTTTAATATGTCATTCAAATTCCGAAATCTATCGTCTATTCTCTCTTCATAATTTTTAGGATTTTTCCCTTCATTTTCCATTCGATCTACACTGCCACTCCAAATCTCTTGAAATGCTCGCAGGCTCATTCCTGATAGTTCAGCAAGTTGCTGTTCAACTGATTCAGGGAGCTCTTCCTTGTTCATTGGATTGCTCATGTTGTCTGAAGACAAGGCAGCCAACACCAAATTCCATGAAGCGAAAGCGTTTTTGCCAACTTGGATCTGATGTTTTGGAAGATCTTCTTGCGGAATTCCTAGAACATCTGGTGCGACACGGTCCATTCCACTCAATGCTGACAAACCACAACGACAACAAACCAACGAACTATGGCATAAGGATTCACAGGCTTGAACCTCTACCCCTTCGGCTTTGTTTCTGTGTTAAAAATTTCAGCCCTTAAACACCCTCTCATACCCTCCTCAGGGCGGTTGCTGGGGAAGGAGCTTCCTTCAGACTTCAATGTAACGCGTTTGGACCCATTTTCAAATACCATTGAGAGTCCTCCGGTTTACCTCCTTTGAAATAGTTCTTCTTGGGGGCTTTTCTCCAGGCTTCTGCTACTGCTATTCCCAATCCAATACCTGCAACCGCACAAGCCCCAATTAATCGTATTTGAGGTTCATTAACATAAAAACGAAAACAATTATGCTTGGTAATTGACACAGATTTAAAACACTAAATTAATTAACACATAAACAACCGAACTTCTCAGCACATATCGCAAGATATGTTACGCAATCTCTTTGATTGCCACAAGTCCCGCCTTAGACGGCTGTGTTGCAAAATGTCGGAGAGAAAATTTGAGAAAAATGTCCTAAAATAAAAAAACTCTGCTACCCAGGAAGACAAACGAAGGAGTTCCAAATTGATACCATTTTCCGCACCAAGCGAACTTTTCAACACAGCCATATAAAGGGCGATCATTGAAAGAAGAAGTGATATATCACTCTTAAGCACAGATAGTTGTGCTGCGCTCAGAGCCTGAGCCTGATCGATCTTGTAGCAATCCCATTCTTTCTGAAAGAGAAATCTACGATCGATTTGCAAAAGTAGCGACATAGTCCTGGGCTGCCTGAGAGAACTCTGGAGTTCTCCAAGAGGATATCGCCCATTTCACGGCTTCACAATTCTGCTGACCAGGATAACTGGTCATCAAGAAAACATAAAAGTTTGCCCCTAAATGAGCTCCGATTGCTCCTGCCAATTTGAGACGAGATTCACAGAGAGCTCCGAAAACGATCCCCAAAAATAGAGAGTTCACTAACTGAAAATTCATCAACTCGTCAGGAGTGATGATCCCCTTATTCATAAGATGGCATGCCGAAAATCCCGCACTAGCTAACCCGATCCTTCCATATCTCATCTTTCTAGAATCGATCGTCTGTTCCAGCGATGGAACTAGATTTCTGAAAAGGAACCTAGGGAGGGATCTCAACAATCCCCTTTGCACCACCCCTCTAAGGGAGAGTTCTTCGAACAAAGGAGCATGTAATAGAGTCCTCTCGACCGAACTCACAGCCTCGAATTTGAGAACGTTTTCATTTGAAGAAATGTCAGTTGAAGAAACGTCTTCACCATACTTTTTCTTCATGAGCTGAGAGGAAATTTCTGTCCAAAAATGGGTGCTTTGAACCAATTTCTCAGGATCATCTATCTTCCCTTGCCGAAATCTCATGTGGCAGTCTGCTTTTTTTACAGATTCATCAGAGTAAGCGCTATAGCCGAAAACGGGAAGGACCCGATTCCTGACACAATGCGATACTTTACCACAACAAGTACCGATCACCACGCCTGCAGCAAATCGCCCCATTCCTCGTCCACAACAAAGACCAACCCTTCCTAAAAAAGCAACACACCCCATAACAATCCTAATAAAATATTTAAATCGGATAAATTATGGCGAATAAAAACTATTTATATCAATATAAATCTATTCCCAACCGCCACCTAAGGATTTATAAAGGGCGATCATTGAAAGGAGAAGTGAGGTATCGCTCTCAAGAGCAGAGAGTTGTGCTGTGATCAGATCTTGGACCTGATCAATCAGACGATGTTCGTTCACAAGACCTCGCTTGAACTGACACTCGGTGAGATCAACCAGCATTTGCCTGGAAATGACCAGGTCGTGCTCTGAGGCCGCTTTTTGCTGGGTTTCTTTGTAAACAATAAGAGAGCTTTCAGCTTCTTGAAGAGCGCTGAGCACGGTTTGATGATAGTTTGCGGCAGCAAGGGCCTGATCACTCTGGGCGAAATGGAGGTTACCAACGAGCTTTCCCCCTTGATAGACGGGCATAGACACATCGGTGCCATAGGCCCAGGTACGGCTCGACCAGTTGAGAAGTTCGGGGAGTTTAAGAGACTGGAAGCCGCCGAGGCCAAGGAGGCTGACCGAGGGGAAGAAGGAAGCGACGGCAATGCCAACGGTGGCGGTGGCGGCGGCAAGGTCGCGTTCGGCTTGGCGGATATCGGGGCGTCGTCGGAGGAGATCAGAGCGGAGGCCAAGGGCAAGATTTGCGGGGGGCTTTGGCAGGGGGGCTTCGACGAAGAGTTCATCAACAAGATCTTCAGGCATCTGACCGGTGAGGACGGAGAGGGCATAGATGCTGCGGTAAATCTCGGCGAGGGTATCGGGAAGCTTTGCTTCTGCGGCGGCCAGATTGCCTTCAGCTGTTTTGAGGTCGAGAAGGTTGACGTAGCCGACTTCCCACTCTTTTTGGAGAAGGAAGAGGTTTTTTCGAGAGAGGGCGATGTTCTCTTCTTGCAGCTTTTTCTTGGTTTGAAAGCTTCTCATTTCCATGTAGGTGCGCGATGTTTCGGCAAAGAGAGTGATGAGGAGGTCATTTCTCTGTTCAATGGCGCTGCCAATCCGGGCGTCCGCCGCCTCCACACTGCGTCTTGTTTTCCCGAAAAGATCGAGTTCCCAGGTGGCGTCGAAGAGGGCGTTGAAGAGGTTTTGAACTTGAGGAACTTGGACAGCAAAGGGAACTCCTGTCAAGGGGGATGAGGTACCTGCATTGTTGCCTGATGCGGGGCCGATTGCAAAGACAGGGCCGTTTTTACTGAAGTAGGTTTTGGTGTCGTTCACATCGGAGGTGACTTGGGGAAAGAGTGACGAAGCACTCACTTGTCTGAGGGCCCGGGCTTTTAAGATATTGGCTTCGGCGGCAATGAGGTTGTAGTTGGACTCTTTGGTCTTAGCGATCAGCTGAGACAAGGTGGGGTCGTTGAACTGCTCCCACCAGGTAGTAACCACAGGGTTGTCATCCCAGGTTTCTGCGATGACTGTTTCTGGAGGGTAGTAGTGAGGACCGATGTTGCATCCGGTGAGAAAAAGAAGGGGGAGCCATTTTTTCATTGAAACCTCTTGCGAAAGAACATCCCAGAGCCAACGAGGGTGATGATCCCAATGAGGGCCATAGGCCAAATGTTCTGTAAAATAAAAAGCGATGACATGTCTTTAAGAAAGATCCCTTTGTTGATGATCAACATGTACTTGAGTGGAATGAGGTAGGTGACCTTCTGGAGCCAAGTGGGCATGTTCTCGATGGGGGTGGCAAATCCTGAGAGGAGGATCGAGGGCATCATGAAGGTGAACGACCCGAGCATGGCCTGCTGCTGGGTGGCAGACAAGGAAGAAATGAAAAGTCCCATCCCGCTGATCGCAGTAACAAACACAAAAAGGGCGAGAAGAAAAAGCAAGAAAGAACCGGTAAAAGGCACTCCGAAAACAAAGACGCCGATGGCGCCCATGAACAGTCCTTCGAGAGCTCCAATCAAAATGCCGGGAACGGTTTTGCCAATCAAGATTTGCCAGACGCTCAAAGGAGAGACGAGGAGTTGATCGAAGGTGCCCACTTCTCGCTCTCGGGCTACCGATTGGGTGGTGACGACAAGACAGGTAAGCATCGAGAGGGTAGCAACAAGGCAGGGAATGTTGTACCAAATGTAGAGGAGGTTAGGATTGAACCAGTTGCGTGGCACTAACGCGATGTTGTGGGTTTTCTGCGATGGGTGAATCTCTTGATTGTAATCATTGATGATTTGGGTAGCATATCCAGCTAAGATTTGGGCAGAGTTCGATTTTCTCCCGTCGAAGATGAGCTGCACTTCGGCGTTTTTATTGGCATCAATAAAACGGGAAAAGGTTTCGTCGATCGACACGACCATGAGCCCCCTTTGCTCATCGATGAAGGGGGCGATCTCTTCTACCCCTTTGAGGTAGTGGATATGAGAAAAAATGGGAGAGCCGTGAAATCGTTGAACAAATTCAAAAGCTTTTTCTCCGCTATCGCGATTCAAAATTCCAATGGAAACGTTCTTGACGTCGAGGGTAGCTGCATAAGCGAAGATGAGGAGCTGCACAAGAGGCGGTAAGATGATCGAGATGCGACTTTTCCGATCGAGAAGAACGGCGAGAAGCTCTTTCCAAATGAGAGCAAGCGTCATAGCTTCTTCTCCGTCTTCTGGGTGGTGATGAAAAAGAGAATAGCTGCAAAAACGAGCATGATGAGGATATTTTTGAAAAGCAGAGTCCATACATTGCCGGTGAGAAAGAGAGTTTGGAGACTCTGAACAAAATAGCGAGCAGGCATCAGGTAGGTAAGAACGCGAATGGGAAGAGGCATGCTGGAGATTTCAAAGAGAAAACCAGAGAGGATATAGGCAGGCAAGAAGGCGACCACCATGGTGATTTGGGAGGCGATCATCTGGATTTTTGAGTAGGTGG
This sequence comes from Chlamydiota bacterium, assembly GCA_027451585.1. Taxonomy (GTDB): domain Bacteria; phylum Chlamydiota; class Chlamydiia; order Chlamydiales; family SM23-39; genus DAIDHZ01. Next base: position 6,469 of record DAIDIZ010000064.1, on the reverse strand, counting down.
AGATAAGAAGACCGGTGCTCAAAGCGGATAGCAAAAAAGAGGCTGAGACCAAAAATAGCATCCACCATGACCCTTGAAAGGGAAGTTGGTAGTAGAAAACCGAGATGAAAACACAAAGAGTCATAGAGATCATTCCCAACACGAAATAGGGGATCACTTTTCCTAAAATCAGCTCAGGAACAGTCACTTCTGTCGACAAAATGGCCTCCATAGTCCCCCGCTCCCACTCTCTTGCAACGACGAGAGCTGTGAGCAGGGCCCCAATCAGGGTCATAATAATCCCAAGCGATCCTGACAAGAGAAAAAATCTACTTTCAAGCTGTTCGTTGTACCAAAAGCGAGGGGTAGAAATGATTTGGGCTGGAGCTTCGATCCCTTCGGTAAGGACTTGCTGAGAAAGGAAATTGGCTAAAACGCCTTGTGTGTAGTACTGGACAAAGTTGGCTGTATTGGCCTCACTCCCATCGGCAATCACTTGGATTGGAGAGACTCTATCAGGAAGGCGCCGAAACAAAGAAAAGTAGGAAGGGATCACGATGATTCCCCGGATCTCTCCCTTTTCCAAGGCGGCGTAGAGAGGAGGTCGTTCTCGTTCGAGATGCACGTCAAAGTATTTGGAATCTTTGATCGACTCTAAAAAACTCTGGGCGTCAGGAGATGTATCCTCCATCACAACCCCCACCCTCAGATGGTCGAGATCAAGCGACACGCCGTAGCCGTAAAGAAACAAAAGGAGTAAAGGCAAGAAAACGCTGATCAAAATGCTACTAGGATCGCGGATGATTTGGAGGGTCTCTTTGCGCATCAATGCGCTAAGACGGCTGGACATTGTACGCCTCTATCAAATGGACAAACGCATCTTCCAATGTGGGGTTCAAAAGAGCATCAGAACGGGCTGTGGCTCGAAGATCATCGGCAGTGCCCATGTGGATGATTTTCCCTTGATAAATGAGAGCGATCCGATCGCAATTTTCTGCCTCGTCCATGAAGTGGGTCGTCACTACGATGGTGACACCATTTTCAGCCATCCGGCTGATGTCGCGCCAAAAGGCTCTTCGCATAACCGGATCCATCCCCGAGGTAGGCTCGTCGAGAAAGAGAACATCGGGAGAATGAATCGTCGCGATCGCAAAAGAGAGCCTCTGTTTAAATCCGGCAGGCAGAGAATCGGAGAAAGTGTGGAGATATTCTTTCAAACCAAACCGATCGATCACCTCTTTGATTTTCTCCTCCTCTTTCACTTGATAAACGCCACGGAAAAAATCGAGATTTTGCTGGACGGTGAGATTTCCGTAGAGAGAGAACTTCTGAGCCATATAGCCAATTCCTTTACGGGCAAGAGTCGGATTTTTTTCCATGTGGATGCCACCCACCCACGCCTCGCCACTTGTCGGCTTAATGAGCCCCGTTAACATCTTGAATGTAGTCGATTTACCGGCGCCATTAGGGCCAAGCAACCCAAACACCTCGCCCCGTTTCACAGTAAAGTTCACATCGTTTGCCGCTACAAAATCGGCATATTTTCTCGTGAGATGGTTCGCAATGACTGGATCTCCCTGCGAGTAGGACGTTTTCTCTAGCACTTCGTGATGCAATTGCTTCGGTTTCTGCAAAAGATCGACAAACGCATCTTCAAAGCGAGGAGAAACCTCTTTCCAATCGTATCCTGGGATCTTTTTTTTCAAAACAAAGCGAAGATCGCCCCCTTGAAAACACCCATCGATCACTTCATCCCTCTCTACGAGCTGCCGAAAAAGGGCCCTTTTTTGCTCTGGTTTTTCAAGGAGAAACACCTTGTCTTTCACTCGAGAAGTGAGCTCCTCAGGTTTTCCATAAAAGTGGAGAGTCCCCTCACTCAAAAGAAAGACCACATCACATTTTTCGGCCTCATCAAGATAGGTCGTGCTCCAGAGAATCGCGATATTCGGATCGAGTTGAGAGTGGACCATCGACCAGAGCTCTCGCCTCGAAATCGGATCGACCCCAACGCTCGGTTCATCGAGAAGAAGAAGATCGGGCTTTTTTAAAAGAGCGCAGGCAAGACCCAATTTTTGCTTCATCCCGCCGGATAAATTTTTGGCAAGTCTCTTTGTGAACGGAGCCAGATTGGTAAACGAGAGAAGCTTTTGAAAGATGGCTTCTTTTTCCTCCTCTTGTAAATTGCGTAAGTCGGCGTAGAGGCGGAGGTTTTCCATCACCGTGAGATCTTCATAAAGCCCAAAGCGCTGCGGCATGTAACCGATGCAAAGAGGCTTTGCTGTGGAGATCGTTCCTGAAGAAGGAGTTAAAAGATGAGCCAATAGACGAATCAGAGTCGTTTTCCCCGCACCATCTGGTCCTACAAGCCCCACAAATTGACCTGGACACAAGACCCCAGAAATATCGCTTAAGGCAAGAGGTAAGTGGGGAGAAAACCGAAAGGAGAGGTTCTTGATCTCAACAAGAGGATTCATTTGCCTCGGATAGGGATCTTCACAGTGACCGGCATCCCCTGTTTTAAAATGCGATCTGGGTTATCGACATAAATCCGGAGGCGATAGACAAGATCTGTTCTCAGCTCAGTTGTCTCCACGGTTTTGGGAGTGAACTCAGCCATGGGAGAGATAAAACCAATCTGCCCCGTATACACAGGCCCGTTCTTCAAATCGGTCATGATACGAGCCTTCATTCCGTAAGCAATCGAGCCAAGATGCGGTTCATCCACATAGGCCCTTACCCAAACAGGAGATGCAACCGATAAAGTAAAAACCGGATCGGTTGGATTCACCGCAGTCCCCGGCTCCCTTACCCGAGTGAGAATCACCCCTTCAGTCGGAGCAAATACCTTTGTGTAAGCTAGATTATCGCGAGCAACAAGGACCGCTGCCTGTGCCTGGAGAAGATCGGCCAAGAGAGAATCGCGCCGCATGGTGGCATTGTCTAAATCTTCTTGAGAGACAGCACCTACCCCGATCAACTCTTGCCTTCTTTTCAAGAGTATCTCCGCATTGGAAAGCCTCACTTCGGTAGCCTGCCTATTTGCTTCTGCTTGAACAAGCTGACTATCATAAGGAGTTGCATCGAGAACCGCCAAGAGATCCCCTTCCTTGACAAAGTCGCCTTCTTCAAAATAAAGCTCTTTGACTTGACCTGATACTCGAAATCCGATGTCGACGAGCCGTACATCAACATTACCGTACAAAGTGAGCTCTCGTAAAATCGAAGAAGGGCGCAAGACAAAATAGAGAGCTATGATTAAACAACAAAGGAGCGCTGTGAAGACAACAGAAAAGAGAAAACGCCACCTGCTTCGGAACATATTCTCTCCATATCTCGTTCAAGAGGTGCTTGGCAAGAAAAAATTGGAGTATGGTAGCATCGTGAACATGCCCTTGAGACAATTACAAAGCCGAATTTTGAATCATTTCCGTTATACTTGTTTTTAATGACAAACAGAATCACTCTCTGCATTAGCGTTTTGATTTTGGGAATATTTATTGCGCTCGCAATCAAGCCTCTTCGTCCTTATCTGGAAGAGCGACTGCCCGATGAATTTCGAGTCGACAAGATCGCCCTCGACGTTGAAGCCGAATTCCCAACCCCTCCCCTATCGCCCGATCAACGCTCTCTCTTAAATCAAGAATTCATCTATCTCGGTCACGGAGAACAATCGATCGCTTTTGAAAATCGGGATCAATCGATTGTGTTAAAATTCTTTCTTGTTAAAGGGCTACATGGGAAAAAACGGTACCCCATTCCAAAACCCACTCATTGGATCCCCTCCCACAGAGAAAAACGGCAGCAGAGAAGAGAAAAAATAGCGAGAGATTCTCTTTTTGAAGCCTTGAAAGGCTATTTCTGTGCCTTTGAGAAAATCCCTGAAAAAACAGGACTGATCGCACTTCACCTCATTCGAACGGAAGGAGACCTTCCTTGTGTGACAGTAATAGATCACGCGAGGATCAAACACATCATTGATCTCAACCGGGCATCCTTTGTAGTCCAAAAAAAAGGAGAGACCGTGAAGACAAGACTCTCTCGCCTTGCAACGGAAGAAGAAAAAAGAGAACACCTGCTCGCGTTGGATCGTTTTTTTCAGGAGAAAGCAAAGAATGGTTTTACCGATAAGCGACAGAGTTTTATGCTAGGGAACAATTATGCTTTTTTAGGCGATCAACCAATCCAAATTGATGCCGGAGAGCTCTGTTTTTCTCCTGCTATTCAAGCAGATCCTGCGGAAGAGATGAAATGTGTAAAAGACCTATTTACAAAATGGATTTTCGATGAAAAACTCCTTTGCTCTGATCTGTGGAGATGGGATCGGTGATAATCTCATTTTTTCTATCATCGGCCACCACTTGCGAAAAGATGGGCATCCAGTTACTCTCTTCAGTCCGCACCTCCACCAGTTTGGCAGCTATTTAGAGCCTGGAGAATACCGCCCCTTTGCGACCAACTGGGAAGAAACCCTCTCTGTTTTTGATGCCACGATCCTTCCGTACGATGGATCAGCGAGAGCGAAAAAAATCCTCTCTTTGAGAGAAAAAGGGCTTTCTCTTTACGTCATCTACACCGATTACCTCCTTTCCAAATGCGGCCCTCTTCTTGTCGGCTTTGATTATCCTGTCGATAAGCAAAAAACGATGGTTGAAAACGTCTGCCTTGCCATGAAAGAGTTCTTTCATAAAGAAATCTCGTCACATAATTGCCTAAAGCCCCTTTGCGATCTTTCCCATCGGAAAAACAAAAAAGAAGTCCTCATTCACCCGACAAGCACCAAGATGGAAAAGAACTGGAGGCAAAACCGATTTTTACATCTCGCGAGAAAACTAGAAAAACTCCACTTTGAACCCACCTTCATTCTCTCTGCCGAAGAGAGAAAAGCTTGGCCTAAAGAGATTTTTGCGCCATCCTTTCCCAACTTGGAAAAGCTCGCCACCCACACCTATGAGGCCGGATTTTTCATCGGGAACGATTCGGGGCCAGCCCATCTCGCCTCCCTTTTTGGGATCCCCCACATCGTCATCTGCCAAGGGAGGCAGATGCCCCTTTGGAGTCCTGGATGGCGCCCTCCCCGCCTCATCCAGCCCCCCTCTTGGGTCCCCAACATCAAGTGGATGCGGCTGAGAGAAAACAGGTGGCAATGGTGGATCTCTACCAACCGAGTGCTGGAAGACTTTTTGCGACTTTATACAGATTGTTTCGATAGAAAATGAAAATCCTATGACTTTAGAAACGACCCCTCTTTTAGGCCACACGAGAGTGGCGATCCCATCACCCAAACCCATGGATCCCTATAGAGAGCTACCTCTCGAGATACGATCCTATATTGCCAGTTTTCTCGTCCATCCAGACGCCTCAACCTCCTCCATTTTTGCTAAGAAAGTCCTATGCTATGATAGAGACCATCCAAACTATGGCACGTCTCTGCAAGCACATCTGATTAAAGAAGCCAATCGCGAAGTGATCGCATCCACAATCCCAAGCATCAACGTCCTGTTTCCTATCCCTTATCCAGAGGAACCTTGGAACTGTTACGACCAATTTGCCGCAGCGCTATTAAAAGAATTTGCCAAACGGCCAACAGACGGCTTGAAAGCACTCCAAGCCCTCGTGCTCAAAAACGGAGAAATCAAAAGAGTTCTTCGGATCGTCCATCACATCTTAGACCAACGAGAAGCGCCAACAGCCAACCAAAGCATCAGCCTAGCCATAAGTTTGAGTGCAGGAAACCTTCACTGTCTTGCCGCTCAATTTCTCAATCCCACACAGCCCCGCATCTACAAAAGTGGACAATTACTTAATCTCCACTATCAAGCACTCCAATCGTACGCAAAAAAAAATAGCGAAGACCTCGATCGTCTCTCTAAAGTCTTCGCTTCCCTCAATGAAGAAGGACTCACACTTATCGAAACTCTTGCCACTATTCCAAATTCCGATCGAAGACCCATCTTCGAATTGATTGACGAAACCCTACAAAAGATGATCGATACCCTAGACCCTAACATCCAAACTCAGCTCCTGCACAAGTTTCCCTCTATTCGTGAAAGGTTGCTGCAGAGAAGCCAAACGGCGCGCTGGGGAAGCAGACAACTCTTCGTGTCTGAAACGAACTCACTGCTTCTTTCCTCAGGGATCCTTCTTGCCATTGTAGGGGCTTTCCTTGCCCATTTTAGACCTCAATCCACTTCTGGAGAAATTATCATGCTTTCTGGACTCTCTCTACCCGTTGTTTGCATAATCGGTACGATTTCTTATTGTAAAGTCATGCAGTGCTTGCATCCGTACCCCGAGAAAGTTCTTTTTGAAGAATGGTGAGAATCAGATTTTTTCTCGGGTACCTTTGGACTGGAACGAGTATATACTCATTCCACTCCAAAATGGCCCAAGAAAACCGAATTTAAAGCATCAAATTTTCAATAAAAAATTGGGGTTAATATTAATTCAATATTGACCCCAATTTTTTATTGGAAATTTGATAGCTTTAAAT
>DAIDIZ010000063.1 GCA_027451585.1 Chlamydiota bacterium | reverse complement strand
TCTTGCAAAAAGCTTAAGATGACATTGAATAAAAGAAGGGCGCAGATAATGCCTGCTTCTGTAGGCTTATGTAATTGAATTTCTAGAACGATGATCCCTTCGAGCATCCAGGGGATGGGTGCCCAGAATTTTTTCAAAAATAAGGATAGGTAGTGAGGTTTCTCTTCAGGGATTCGATTCGGTCCATACTTTTTTAACAGGGTAAGGGCCTCTTGAGAGGAAAGTCCAGTCATCAGATCTTTCATGAAGAGAGTTCTCGTTGGATCAGACGGTAGAGTGTCGCGTTGAATGCAAACTCTCGTTTGATGATTTCATTGAATTCTCTACAGCCCATTTTGGTTTTGGTTTTTTCTGACTTCAGGCAAAAGGCGATTGTTTTCGCAATCTCTTGCCACGGTTCTTTCTCTTGAAAATAGGTCTCTTCCACCCATTCCCCCTTTTCTTCTTCTCTATTGTACAGAAATGCTTTCCCCATTGATTGGATCAAGAGGAGGAACGGCTTATTGTGTTGCATCCGATGCTCCGCGAGGGCAACGAGATCTTTGATAAAATAACGAGCGTGAGCAGCGCCGTCGTAGAAAAAGAGCCGGTTTGCAGAAACAACTTCTGAAAAGGATTGATCTCCTCGGACCGCGATAAATTCTTCGCTGACATGGATGAGGTTTCGAAAATCGGCATCGGAGATTGCTCCAGGAGAAATAATCCTGAGTCTCTTGCCTTTTACGTGGAGAGTTCTTCGGTGAATTTTTCCTTCATAGTGAATCTCAATATCACTGATCCCAAAATTGCCTTGTAAAACAGGCTCTTTTTTGAGGGTTTGTTGTTTGATGTAGTCAATGAGCCACGTCACATTCGGAGTACAGATGTCGATGTTTTGGTCATTTTTTAATTCTGATTGGAGCAGAGCGTGAAGATAAATAGCTCCTCCAATAGGACTTAGGAGATAGGCAAGGTAAAATCGATGGTTCGAGTGATAATCGTGTAAATCCATTGTTTGGATGTCTGTTTTGCCAAAAAGAGAAAGGAGGAGTGTTCGATTCTCGAGAAGTCGAAAATCTCCTTTCGTTTCTGTCTCTCGGATCAAGATGCCATGCTCCAGAAAGTGAAGTCCCATGGAGTAATAGCCGCTTTTGGGGTGAAACCAACTCGATTCAATGAACCCGTATTGACCGATCGCCAGGAACCGGGTGTGAGGGGGTAGTTTTTTTTTTAGCTCTTCAGTGTGGGGATAGAAGGTAGGAATGGAGAGGATGAGATCGGCTTGTTGAAAGGTGTCCATGGCTTGTTTCGGGAACAGGGAGAGGGGGCAATCTTCATGATACGTAATCGAAATCGTCTCTTTGTCAAGATCACATTCTTTGAGAGAAAACCGTCTGGGGATACAGACAATTTGTTGAAAAGACAAAGAGGGAAATCTCTTTTTTAACAAAAAAGAGACCTCTTTTAATGTGATTAAATCTCCCCATCCGTCGGGAAACATGAAGGTAAAGATGACGATTTTTTTTCCTTTAGGATTAGGGTAGGAGTCGTAAAAGGAAAGCTGTTTTTTTTCTAAGGAGAGCCTTGTTAGAGAAGGGAGGTGGGTAAATTCAGGTTTGATTTGACTGTATGTGGGTTGCGTTCTTTGATAGAGTCGCGGCAATCCTCTGGAAATGGTCGAGGGAGAGAACAGTTGCAAGATCTTTTTTTCGAGGAAAATTGATTTTTTATCGATGAGAAGGCGCTCGTATTCTTTGATAAGATCAGCCCAACGGTCAGAATAAGGGGCCTCTTGGAGATGCTTTTTAAATGAGGAAAAGGGGATCTCGTTCTCAAGACCGTCTTCTTCGATTTTCTTTTCGATATTGGAGAGAAGGAACCGGAAAAGCTCTAGATATATCACGCGCGACCTATCTTGTAGAAGAATACCACACGGAGCTTGAAATTTGCATTGCAAACGAATTCAATACCATTTATCGGGAAAAATCTTTAGTGTAAAGCCCTATCTGATGGGCGTCTTTTGAAGATTCTTTTTCTGATAAACCGATTCATACAGGAAATGATTCAAAAGTCAGGTTTTAAGCTGCGCGAAAGGGGCCTCGTTTCCGTGATCGCAACTGCCTTAGTATTTAAGAAATACGAAGGCAGTTGTGATCGCGAAAATTCGGCACTTCGGCTTAGCTTACATCCGATTCTTCAGGTTGCTTCGGTATAACGAGCAAAAATCGACGGTCAGATGGGGGTATCTACCTCTCTTGTAAGAAGACTAAAAATGATTCAAGAATTGCTCGATAGGAGGGTGCACAGCAATCGAAAATGACGATCCAAAAGGGGGATATGTGGTTACGTTTTTCTCCGCTTTGCCCCTCCTATCAAGCAATTCTTGAAGCATTTAAAGAGAGAGCCGATTCAAGTGAATCGGCTCTGTTTTTCCTAGAACGGACTTACCATATTCCCCGAAACCAGCCTGATTTTGCAGTTGTTTCGCTTGGTGATGAGGCAGAGACCCTTTCAAAGCCATCTTTTTTTGACACGTGATGCCCGACGTATTCAATGATAGGCAAGGCAGCTGCACCCCCAAAAACGACTGTACCGCGGTAGTCCCCTTGTTGGTGTCGGGAAAATGCTGCAACGGACCCTGCGGCGAAGCCGGCAATTGCAGGAAAATTGTTCGCAGCGAACCGGACGGTGTTATGTGTCATCGACCAAGTCCCCTTGCCGAGGTCTTTAACATCTTTTAAAGAAGGATGGGAAATGCCAAGAGCGATACCTGCTAAACAAGCTGCATCCTTGTAGTTTCCTTTCTTCAATTCTACACCAGCAAAACCTGCTGTAACGAGTGCTGTCACTTTTCGTAACGCAGAGACTGTTGTTGATTGAGTCATTTGAGGGAGATAAGATCTCCAGCTTGGTGATGATGTTGGTTGTGCTGCTGATGCCATGATAGGTTTCTCCTTTTAGTGACTAGACTTTGTCCCTATGTTGTTCGCCCTATTAAGAACTGGACTCTGGTCAATCCTTTCACCAGAAGCTCTCGAATGGGGCCCTTCCAACCAAGGGGACAAAGCCGGTTTTTAAAGACCCCAGATGATATAAGATTTTTTTTAATATAAGCAAGGAATTTTTTAAGAAAAAGTTAAGAGTTGATGCCGTTTAACAGAAAAAATCTTTAGTGTAGAGCTCTCCTATGACGAGGTGAATTTTGAAGTCCTTATTGCACCAATAGAAGCCGCCCGTCAGATAGGGCTCTACACTAAGGATTATTTTTGATAGATGGGATTACTCTTCCTTTGGTTTGCACTCGGGGCATCCGAAGTGGTAACCAATCCCTCCTCCAATGGAGAAATTGTTGAGGATGACGGGATTGAGAGATGTTGCTGACTTGTTGTCGTGATGGATATTGAGGTAGGTGTATTCGACGAATAGATCGAGAAAGAGGTGGTAGAGGCGATTGGATAGGATACCGGTTTTAATGACCGCCCCGCATCCCCAATCAGTTTCTCTTTTTTGAAAGCGGGAGGAGTTGTTTCTAATGTGGAGATAGGTAGGTAGGGCTCCTGCTCCTGCATAAAGGCTAAAGTGGGTAAAGGAGTAGAGGTATTTGAGTCCGACCCCGATGGGAATAAAATAGAGACGGCTTTGCTGGTCGTGTGGGTGACCTGTATTGGTATAGTAGCTTACGCTGGCCCAGGGATAAAAATTCCCCTCGCATTGAAAAGTTGATTCGAGGGTCCCTATCACACCATCCTTGCCATAGGCAGAGCGGAATTCGTGATTAGTAGGAAGGAAATAGCCAGCTTTTCCTTCAACCCAGGCTTCAAAAGCGAGAAGGGGAACGCTTGCGAGTAAACAAAAGGCAAAAGATTTCATATCGCTCACTTATTTTTTAAGACTACAAGGACCTGATCCGAAGTAGGTGATCATAAGGGCTGCTCCTAACATGGAGATATTTTTCCAAAAGCAGTAGTGGTGCATCATCGCGGCAAAAGGGTCTCTTTCTTGCCAAAATTGGTGCATTGAAAAAGAGATGGGTAGGAGGAAGAGGACCAATATCCAAGCCCCTATTTTCGCTCTATAGCCCAAAAGAATGCTCAATCCTCCTAAGAAGGCAAGTATTCCAGAGAAGGGGACAAGGAGGCTTGCCATCGGGACTCCCATCTCAGAGGCTTGAGAAATGAGATTTGGCGAGAAATGCTCAAGAGATTGAATGAGGAAGATCATTGAAAATAAAATTCTTCCAACAAGAGGTACGTATTTCATAAAGACCTTTCCTCGAGGTTATATTCGGTTTTTAATCTGCCTTAAAAAGGCGATTCTTCGGGTTAGTTCTGTATATTTGGATATAGCTTCACCTCAAGATTTTTCTCAAGAGGTATACCGGAAATGATTCAAAAAGTCGGCTTGCTTGGGCCATTTGGAAGTGGTTTCGGTATAAATTTTAAGTGTAGCGTGGTATACATGCCGGAAATGACCCAAAAGTCGTTTTCTTGTCTGGCGTGAAAGCTGCTTTTGAATTGTACAAACGATGAGAATGAGACTACTTATTGTTGCTTTGTGGGGTTGCTTTTTCTTCTCTGCATTTCTTTTGCTCAAACAAGGCGGTGATCCGGTCGTACCGCGGCTCGAAGCTCCCATTCAGGAAAAAGTGGTGATTTGTGGGGTTTGTAGAAATGTCGAAAAAGCTTTTTCGCCAACAATTGCATCGATCGAAGATTTGGGTTCTCAGTTTCTCGATTACCGCGTTGTGGTGTATGAGAATAATTCGACAGATCAGACAAAAAAGAGGATGAAAGAGTGGGCAAAAGGGGATCGGAGGGTTTTGTTTTTGTCTGAGCAGCTCTCTTCTCGGTCAATGAAAACATCAAATCGGTGTGAAAAGATTGCAAGAGCGAGAAATGTCGTATTGGATGAGGTGTTGAGATCTTGTTATGATGATTACAAGTATGTGATTTGGGCTGATCTCGACTTTGAAACGCATTGGGATGTGGCATCGATTGTTGAGACCATTCTTTATCCGGAACAGTCTTGGGATGCTGTGTTGGGATATGGAGACTATGATTTGTTTGCGCTCCGCTCTCCGGAGTGGCCAATAGGCTTTGAATTGGCGGGCAATCGGTATTGGGAGAGGCTGTCCTATTTGAAAGAGCGGTTTGTTTTGGATCGCAACGGTCCTTGGAAGAGGGTCTATTCGGCGTTTGGAGGTCTTGGAATTTACAAGAGAGAAGCAATCCGAGGATGCCGCTATTCAGGGCGTGTGACGGAAGATCTTGACAAGGTGGCTTCAAAGTGGATTGCTCAGGCACGAATAGGTGGAGGGACCTGGCTCCTTTCTGATTATGATGAGCTTGTTGCTGGTCGAAAACAGATCGTGCTGCAAGATTTTTATTTGGAGCATCGGGAGAACTACCCTGAGGAGATTGGGGTAAAAAAAGAGGGGGGGGAGTGTCTTTTTTTCTCTTGTACTCCGGATGCGACGTTTCCTTGGACATGTGAGCATGTCCCTTTTCACGCTGCGATGATTGCGAGAGGGCATGATCGCATTTTTATTAACCCTAAGATACGAAGTGGCCCATGAAACTATTTTTTCTTCTTTTTTGTTTTTTCGCTCTTATGGCTCAAGAGGAGGTGTTGACTCTGCCTGAGCAAATTTCAGAGGAAAGGATATCAAGTTATCCTTATCTTTCAGGAGATACTTGGCGTTTTTTTGCTGACTGGAGACTTTCAAAAGACGAAGAATTTGATCCAAGAGAAGTTAGATTGGGCGATACTGTTTTTGTGGAGTACGATCAGCTCAAGCGATTTGGACGAAAATACCTGCCGAAAATCCGCAATCGCTTTGTTTTGATTACCCCGAATTGCGAAAATGGGGTTGACGCACCGCAGCCAGGCAAATTTGCCTGTTTTCTCGAGTCGGATAAAATCTCGGTTTGGTTTGTGCAGAATATCGACCAATCACCTAGCGACAGATTGGTTCCAATTCCAATGGGTCTTGGGAATCGGGTGTGGTCTCAAGGGCAACTCGAAGTGATCGATCAGATTGTGACAGAAGCTAAGCAGGAGCATCCTCGCGATTGTGTTGTCTATTTCCCTCTTGAAAATGCACTAGCTCAAAAAGAAGAGTGCTTCTCCCACTTTAAAGAGATGCCGATCGTGTCGATGGTTGAGCCAAAGAGATTTTCTGACTATTTGCAAGATTTAACTCACTCCCGTTTTGTGTTAAGCCCTCCAGGCAATGGAGTTGATTGTCACAGGACTTGGGAATCTCTGCTCTTAGGGGCCTATCCGATTGTTTTGAGTTCGACTCTAGATCCACTTTATCAAGACCTTCCTGTTGTCGTCGTGTCAGATTGGAACGAGGTGACCGAAGAATTTTTAAAGAAAAAGGAAGAGGAATTTGCCGCTCGCGCTTGGAATTTTGAGAAACTCTACGCCCCTTATTGGTATGAAAAGGTTTTTGCCATTCAAAAAGAGTTGCGCGATCATCCTACTTTTTATGAGAAGGTCACCGCATGGTTTTTTCATACCGATAGAAGAAAAGAAGGGGGAAGAGGGTGACGAGATTTCCGACGCTGATCAATAAAAGATACCGAAGAGGGCTGCCTATATCGATGTTGGTAGGAGGTAAAAAGGTGATGAGGATGGTGAGTGTGCATCCAAAAAAACCAAGGAGGCTTGTTGTCCAAATTCCAACCCCTTTGCCTGGAATTTTAAAGGAAGGAACTCTCTCAGTTGCTCGATGGTGAAGTCTCAGAGCTGCACAAAACATCAAGATGTACATGATCATGTAGAGTTCTGTACTGAGCGCTGTTAAGAACCAATAAAAGGCGTTCACTGAAGGGACGAGTAGAAAAAGAAGTGAGAAAAGAGTGACCAAGATCGCTTGTCCGATCAAAATGCGGTAGGCTACCCCGGCTCGATTCGTCTTCGCAAAGAAAGGGGAAAGAAAGCCCGATTCGGCAGCATGGAGAAGTCCTTTTGCGGGGGAAATGAGCCAGTTGATGGTGGTTCCCAAACTGCCGATGCCAATGCAAAGAGTAAGAAAGGGAACAAGTGGCTCTAGACCAAAGAGGGTAAAGACTCTATGGAAGAGTTGCATCACGCCCGCGACAAGGCTGATTTCCTGTTCAGGCAGAACGATCGCAATTGCAAGAGAACCAAAAATCATGGAAAAAAGGATGAATCCGACGGCAAGGAGGACGGCCTTCGGAAAGTTTCTTTGTGGCTTTTCCACATCATTGACATGCACTCCAGAAAGTTCAATCCCAAGGAAAGAGGCCATGATGGCGATCAGCGAGACCCAACTCGTTGATTGATTGAGTGATGGAATAGAACTTTTTACACTCAAATCGATGGCAAATGGTTTCCCTTGGAAAAACCAGATGGCTCCAAGAATAATCAAAAGCATCATCGGGAAAATGGTTCCCATGATGGCGCAGAGATTGTTGATGCGGGCTGATACGTGTAACCCTCTCATATTCAAGAGGGTAAGAGACCAGAAGGCGATAAGGATGAAGGTAGTTAGATAGATTTTGTTTTGGGAGAGTTCAGGATTAATGAGGTAGGCAAATGTTCCCGCGACAAAAACGAGAAAAGAGGGGTACCAGACCATGGTATTGATCCATTGTAGCCAGATGGCAGCCATGGCAAATCGCTTGCCCAAGGCCTTGTCGATCCAGTGGTAAATGCCTCCTTTATTGGGGAAGGTGGCTGATAATTGTGCGGCGACAAGGGCGGTGGGGATTAAGAAAATAAGGGCTGAGAAGAGGAAGAAAAAGACAAGAGAGCTGCCGAAGATGGCAGCGGCTGGCAAATTGCGGATGCTGTCGATGGCTGCGATGATGAGGATGGAGAGGGAAAAAAGGGAGATTTTTTTATTTATGTGCGAGTCCATTTCGTTTGCCTTGTTAAAAAATCAATTGAGAGGAGTTGGACATGGATCAATTGGCCGCTGGAGAATTGTTTTCCTGTTCGTTTTCCTTTGAAGGACATTCGATTAGGGTTGTATTCATAATAATCTTGGCCGATTTCTGAGACATGCAGAGATCCTTCCAGGTCGAAATCGGGTATTTCGAAGAAAAGGGCAAAGGGTTTGACTTTTGTGATGATGGCCGAATAAATTTGCTGAGGGTTTTGTTGAAATTGCGTTTGGGCAAGTCTGAGTTTTTTCAACGTAACGACAGAGCTTTCGGCCTTGAAGGAGACCCTCTCTTTTTCTGAGCAGGTGGTGGCAATTGCCTGGAGATTAGTTCCTTCAGGAAGTTCGTTGAATAGGAGTCGTTGAATGATGAGATCGGTGTATCGTCTGATGGGGCTTGTGAAGTGGCAATAGTGTTCAAGAGCTAAGCCATAGTGGCCAATGTTATCGGGTGAATAAGCAGCAAGTCGCATGCTCCGGATAAAGGCAATCGAGAGCTGGGAGAGAAAAGGGGAGCCTTTTGCTTGCTCGAACAGTTTTTGGATGTCTCTATGGGAGGGTGTGGGGGGAAGAGAAAGTCCGAGAGATCTGGCAAACGCGTAGAAATCTTGGAACGATTCATCTGTCGGCTCTTCGTGGACTCTGTAGATAAGCATTTTGCCTTGGTTATTGAGATGGATCGCGACAAGTTCATTGGCTTTGAGCATGAATTCTTCAATCATCTGGTGAGTGATGTCATATTCGACTCTTTCAATCCCTTTGGGAACTCCTTGCTCATCGACGATCACTACATTGGAGGGCATGGAAAAGTCAATGCTGCCCCGTTCCATTCTCTTTTTTTTGAGGAGGTGACAAAGATCGACCATCCTATGGAGTAGCGGAGCGTGCTTGCTTTTTTTCTTTTTTTGCAAAACAGCAAACGCATCATTGTAAGTAAATCGTTTTACGCTGCAAATAGCAGTTCGATCGATTTGCCAGGTAATGAGGGTCCCTTCTCGATCGAATTCGGCAAGAACCGACTGAGTAAGACGAACTACTTTTGGTTTTAAGCTGCAGAGTTGGTTGGAAAGAGCTTCAGGAAGCATCGGGACACACTTTCCTGGAAAATAGGTCGAGTTACAGCGGGTAAAGGCTTCCCTGTCTAAGTGCATGCCCGGTTTGACATAATGGGCTACATCGGCAATGTGGACACCGAGATGGTAATGTCCTTTTTGATCTACGGTTAAACTGATTGCATCATCGAAGTCTTTGGCTGTATCGGGATCGATCGTCACGCATTCCCATTCGGTGAGATCCCTTCTCCCTTTCATCTGCTGGGAAGAAACAGTCTTGCCCCATTCTTTGGCCTCTTTGAGGGCTTCTTTAGTGAATCCATCGGGGAGCTCAAATTCTTCCACTGCAGCCTGAATATCGATAGACGGGTCTGAGATATGACCGATTTTTCGATCGAGGACGGCCTCTACTTGATTTTCCTTTTGATTCCAATGAGTCACTTTGCAGATGATCCGATCTCCCTCTTGGAGCGGTTCGTCAGAAGAGACGAAGATCGGCTTTTCTACCCCTAAGAGAGGCGAAAATGCGGTGTATTGGTTGTTTATCTTTCCCGTCACAGTTCCTGCAAGATGGGAACGGCTTCTTTTCAAGATCGCTACGACGATCCCTTCGGGCCCCTTGGGAGAGACGATTGGATTGAGTTCAATTTCGACGAGATCTCCATCTACAGCGCCTGCTGTGACATGTTTCGGGATGAAGACATCGGGTCCCTCTTTGTTTTTTACAAAGCCGAACCCCTTTTTGTGATGGATACTGATTGTACCCTGAAGAGTCTGTCTTTGTGAAGAACTGGACTTTTTTTCCTGTTTAACGGGAGCTTTATGGTGGTGGCGAGGTTTCCCTCTGGATCTGGATGATGGTCTTTTCTTTTTCGATGTCATGATTTTTCTTACAACAGGTATAACACGCTTGGGTTAAAATTTATAGATATACCGGAAATGACCCAAAAATCAGGTTTTTATCCAGCTTTGACTTTGTCAAAGAAACGACTTTTGGACTAGAAGGGGCATATGTTGCTCGCGCAGGGAAAATAAAAGGATATGACCTCGACTCTGTACATTTTTTACCGGCATCTCCGGAGAGGCCCGCTCAAAAAATGTACAGAGTCGAGATGACGAGGAACAGGATTTTTTCTCCCCTGCCAGAAAAACCAATCCCGAGAACGGGATTAGTTATACCGGCACAATCCGGTTCTTTAGGTTGTTTCCGTGTTATGTATTAATACCCGTGGGAATTGCCGCACCCGCAAGAAGATTTTACATTAGGATTGGAAATCTTGAATCCAGCCCCTTGTAAGCCTTCTACGTAATCGATCACAGATCCCATCAATCGATTTTTTGATTTTTGATGGATGTGGATAGATACCCCATTCGATTCGATGGTTTCGTCTTCAGGCTTTGCTTTTTCCGAAAAATCGAGGAAGAACTCGAATCCGCTGCAACCTGCTGCCTTTTCGCCAAACCGCAGTCCCCATCCCGACTTTCCTTCTTCGGCTAAAAGCGCCTTGAATTTTTCTGCTGCTTTGGGTGTTAAAGAAATGGTTGAAAGATCTTCTTTTTCGTCGAGGATGGTATTGAGACGCTCTAGGAGTTCATCAACTTCTTCCTCTTCCATGCCGTGGCTGAGCATCCCAGCTTCCACAGTCTCCCAGGTAGAGGCTGAGCATCCAACGCAATGGAGACCTGAATTAGTCATTTCCTGCGCGAGTTTTTGGCTTTTATGAGGGAATAATTTAAATATATCTTCGATTGTCATGTCGCGATGAATTTTTTGGCTCATCATAAACTCTTCTTTAAAATTTTAAAGTAACTTTGCCGCATCGAATTTTGCATTGGCAGGCGAGTCTTTCTCGATCTAGTTCTCCTAGAAAATCGGCCTCAGCTTCGTTGAAGGGCGATAAATTCTCCATTCCTTCGACCACCTCGACCACGCAAGTGCCGCACACGCCTTCTGTACAAGCAAAGGGAACCCCAGCTTCTTCGCAAACCTCTGCTATAGGAGCTCCATCGGGGAGTTCAAATTCTTCGTTTTCAAAAATAAGCTTTGCCATATCGATGCCAAAAGAAAAGATTCCCTTGAGTCTAATGCAAGTAAAACAAAAACTCAAGGGATGTTTTGAGACGTTTTCGCTGTGTGATCTTAGAATTGGGCTTGAGATTGCTCGCTCAGCAGTTCTTGAGCAGACGATTTGAGGGTGGTAATTCCCTCGGGGAACCCTACTTCGATTAAAAGGGCATTGAGATGAGAGAGTTCTGTCTCGAGATGGTCGACTTTAGTTTCAAGCAAAGCAATGATTTGATTTTTTGTTTTTTTCATTATATTACCTTCTTATTACGATTTATATTGTACAGTTTTTTCAATTTTGTTTGGTGTTGTTTATTTTTTTAAATTGTAATTGATTTATTTGTGTTTGTTTTTATCTATTTTGTGTTCTATAATAATATGTGAATTTAGTTAATAGTTATTAATAATTGTAAAAGGAGATTGTTATGAATTCAGTTGAGGCTTTTAAAATTCCATCAGTAAATAATGCCCTCTCCAGAAAGGATCAATTAGGGCCATCTATTAAGCGATCTGAAAGTCTTATCCGGGACATCCTGGAGATTTTTTCTCGAATTGCTACATTTTTTGCCTCGTTTAAACAGGCTGATGAGATCAAGCTTTTAGAAAGAGTGGTCGATCGCGAGAATAAAGGCATATCGAATTGCGAGCGCAAAGTTTCTGAAGTAAGCAAGGCTCTTCGTGCAGCAAGGAAGGACTTAACGAATGCGATGAGCGCGCGTGTGTCTGTAGATGAGCTTTTGCACCTCTCAGAAGGAGATCTCGCTGCCTTCGCAGCCAATCGGATAAATCCTCTGAGAGAAAAGGTCAAAACCTTGGAAGGTCAGCTGTCGGAAGCTCAGAAGTCTCTTGCCGCTGCAAAAAAGCGACGCTCTGACTCTCTTGAAGATGTCAAATTGGCGAAAGAGATTGAGAGTGAAAGGCAACATCTGGGTACTCTTACCGAAAAACTGATCAGTGTAAAGAAAAGGGCCCAAGATATTTGGGAAGAACTGCGCCAGATTGAGAAAGAAGAGAAGATATGTCGGAACCGCCTTGATGGGGCTACTCCGGCGCTTGCGGCGATGGTTATTGACGGTGACGCTCGTCTGCACCAGCCCTCAACCAGTGACTTATAACTCTATCTCTATCTAAAGCGGGATTTGCCCAAAAACCATGTTCGTAAGGACATGGTTTTTTTTATAAAACTGGGCAGAGACTCACCAATACATCTCGGAGTACCTCAAGAGGTTTTTGGTTTGCGTTGAACCGAGAAATCATTCTATCTGGATAGAAATTGAGTACTTTCGCCGTCTCTTTGCGATAGATTTCAAGGCGAGTTTTTAAAATTTTCGGATCCATGTCATCCATTCTTTTTTCTATTAAAGCTCTCCTTTGTATCCGCTTAATCAAGGGGTCTGGGTCGTCTACGTCCAATACAATAATTCGCTCGATCTCTACATATTGACTCAGTAGTTCGGCTTGTTTCTGGGTCCGGGGAATCCCGTCCAACAAGAGAAGTTGCTGGTGGGGAAAATAACGGTTTGTTGCAATGAGCCCGTGCACAAAATGGTGCCAAATCTGCAGGGTGATTTCGTCGGGCAAAAGCAACCCTTGGCTTGCATAACTGTGGTAGAGCTTCCCTGCAGGAGATTCGGGAGAGAGTCCTCGAAAAATATCCCCCGATGAAAGATGGAAGTGGTTCCCGGCGCTACTTAAAAATTTCCCTAACGTCCCTTTCCCTGAACCGGGAGGGCCAAATAAAAGAATCGCTTTGAATAAATGTGTATAACGAGGGATTAGAGGTTCTTTTTCCATATCCTTTATTTATATATTTTTTTGTTTTATTTTTTCGCTATGTATTTTTTTTGTTAATTGGATTGTTATCGCTTGTTTGTGTTATAATATTGGTGTGTTTAGGTATGTTTATGTTTAATTCTGTTTATATCGGAAATGATTCAAAAGTTGGCTTTTTGACCGGCGTAAAAGCTGTTGATAAATCGCTTGAACAAGGTGGGCGTCGTATTTCCTCAATATTACCCCCATTTTGTTCAAGCGATTTATCGACAGCTTTCATGCCGGTCAAAAAGCCGACTTTTGAATCATTTTCGATATATAGAAGTCGTACGGGGTATGATGTTTCTCACGTCTTGTCTGGCCGCCGCTCTTTTTGGTCTGGAAAATCTCTATTTTCCGAAGTTTTTTCTGGCGTGCGAAATCCTGTAGGAAAAATTTGGGAAGAGCGAAAGGTGGAGAAAGAGACGCCTCTTTTTGGGAAAATAGAGGCTTTTTTTCGGTCTCATGTTGGGGTTCCTTACAAATCAGCTTTTGCCGTTGCTGATGCATCAGCTGCTGTCGATTTTCTTTGCAGGCGGATTTGGCCTGGGGTCGTTCTTTCCTCGGCTATATTGCAGTTGGTCGGAGGGATTTTCTCAGGTCTTGCTCTTTGCTATTTGGCCCTGGAATCTGGCTACGAAGCGTTTGTCTCTTTTTCTCGAGAAAGTTATGAGCGGTGCGCGATCAAGGTGGGTAAGGTTTTCACTTTCTGTTCGGGAATCACCACCTCTACACTTTCTTCTCTTCAATCGATTTATCAGATCGCTCATGGCGCTTTGAATTTACTCGCTATGTCAGTGGTCTCTTCTGTGTTTTTGATCAAAATATTTTTAATCTCGACGTTCATCAATGGTTATAAAGCGTTTGTCGAGATCAAATTTAATTCGGATTTAAATAAAATTTTAAATCAACCAAATAAAGATCGAGTAGAAAGCCTAAGGGATGCTCTCATTTGGTTGAAAGCGTCAAATACGCTGTCTAAAAAAGAGCTGTCCGCTTTAGAGGCAAGGCGAGGCGGGGAGGGGATCAAAAACGCATTGCATGTGAAATGGGATCGCTTTTCTCTTCGAGCAGGTTCCGATGTCTACCCTTTAATTGGGGAATTATTGGATGAGAGGTCTTTTGCTCAATTATTGAAGGGACTGTCAGGAAAGAACCAGGACACTATCGAATATGTGGAAGAAATCTTTGATAAAATTCTCTTGAAAAATCAATGGCATCGATGGAGAGATCTTTCTTTAGCTTCTCTTTCATTGGTAGGTCTTGTGGGGACCGCTGTAGCCATCGCCCTTGCGGGGCCGTTCTGGCCTCTTGCTTTTGGTATCTTATGTGGTGTTTCAGTATTTGTTTCTTCGAATTCATTTATAGATAAGTATTATAAGAACTGGATTTATTTTTATAATAAGTCCAGTGAATGGGTGGCGAAGGTAAGATTCTTAAACTTCTCCCAACTTCAAAATCATTAAAACTGCGTAACTATACTCGTTCCGCTTCAAAATGGCCCAAGAAAACCGAATTTAAAGGGCGTTGTTGCATAAATAGCTGCGGATAAGGTTTTTTCTTGTTCTCAAGTCACCGAGTCTTTAAATTTTTTGTTATCAAGCAAAAAAACGTAGGCTCAATATGGCTCCCAAGAAAGATGTCACCCCTTCCAAAAAGAAAGA
>DAIDIZ010000062.1 GCA_027451585.1 Chlamydiota bacterium | reverse complement strand
AAATATCGGGCCGTCCGGGCTTGCCTGTTCGTTCGACAGCATGCCATTTCTCAATGGCATCTTCACTGAACCAAAAAGTGATGCTTCCTCGATTTACCAACGATTGATTATACTGTCGCCAGTTGCGGATTCGGTACTTGTTTTTCTTTTTGGAAGGGGTGACATCTTTCTTGGGAGCCATATTGAGCCTACGTTTTTTTGCTTGATAACAAAAAATTTAAAGACTCGGTGACTTGAGAACAAGAAAAAACCTTATCCGCAGCTATTTATGCAACAACGCCGCATGCACCGAAAATTATACAATTGCTCAATATTTAGAAAGAGGAGTAAAATCGCCTAACAAAAGGGATCATGATGAGCCTTGTCGAGAAGATCAATGAAGAGATTAAAGAAGCGATCAGAAGTCGCGATCAGGTAAGGCTCTCCGTCTTACGTATGCTCAAATCGAAAATTCTTGCAGCTGACGCGAGAAGCGAACTTTCCGATCAAGAAGTTCTCAAGCTCTTTAAAACCTATTTTGGCAACCTCCAAGAAGCCTTTGAACAGGCCCAAAGCGCCAACCGCCCTGAGATCGCGGACCAATTAAAAGCCGAGATGGTCATCGTCCAAGAATTTTTGCCCAAAGCCCCTTCTCTGGAAGAGACCAAACGACTCGTCATCCAGGCGATTCAAGAATCTGGCGCCAAGACCAAAAAGGAGCTTGGCCTTGTGATGAAAACGTTAATGAGGTTGAATAACTCAATCGACGGAAAACTCGCAAAAGAGATGGCTAGCGAGCTCCTCGTCGATATCGATGAAGGGTAACTATACTCGTTCCACTCCAAAGTGGCTCCCAACGAAGAAGAAGGTATCTCTTTATGAAAAAAAATCCAGTTCGAGGAAAATCATCGCCTTCTCAGAATAGGCTTCGACCCGTATTTCGCTATATAGCGGAAACGACGTCTCGCCAATTAGGATCTCCTTTAGCCTTTTTTTCGGCGTTATTTTTAATCATTCTCTGGGCAGCATCTGGATTCTATCTGGGATTCGATAACAGATGGCAGCTCATCATCAATACCGGGACAACAATAGCAACGTTCCTCATGGTGATCTTAATTCAAAATACCCAGTATCGCGAAGCCCGGTCAACTCAATTGAAACTCGACGAAATCTTATACGGCACGAAAAACACTCGCGACTTTTTCTTGGAAATTGAGGAAGAGAGCGACGAGGAACTGGATCGTCTCAAAAATGAGTTTAAAGAGATTCGAAAAAAATACATAGAAAGATTAAAAAACAATAAAGAGAAAGAGCTTTGAAAAAAACCATTTCTAACCTCTATTAAAAATGTACAAAGTTGAAAATCCCGTCTGATGAGGAGAGTGTGATTCACCCCGATCTTCTTACGGCGCAAGAAAATGCCTATACCCCAAACGGGATGACCATTGACCACCTTAAAAAAGAAGCAGAGAGCGAAGAATATGGAGCTTATGAGTTCGAAATGAACTCTCGGAAGATCAAATTTCGTGTAGCCAAGATCACCCCCACAAAAATTGGACAATTTGTGACGTTATGGAAACGGAACGGGAAAGGTCCTATTCAACCTTATGATATAAGCGACCCGATTGACTTGTTTGTGATCAGCGTCCGCACTTATGAACATCTAGGACAATTTGTCTTTCCCAAAGCCGCATTGTACGAACACGGAGTCATTTCAAAGGAAAAAAGGGGGGGAAAGCGGGCCATCAGAATCTATCCCCCATGGGATCTACCCGACAACCCACAAGCAAAGAAATCCCAAAAATGGCAACTTACCTATTTCTTTGAAATCCCCCCAAAACAACCCATTCGTTATTTATTCGACCAATGAACAAAAAACCAATGCTTATCCCTGAGTTTAAAGTAGTTGACTACTCGAAAAGTCTAGATTTTTATACCCAGTTAGTCGGGTTTGAAGTCCTCTATGAAAGACCGGAAGAAGATTTTGCGATGTTGGAAATGAATCATGCTCGCTTAATGATTGAAGGCATCTCCTCTAAAACACGTTCCTGGTTCGTTGGGCAACTGGAAAGGCCATTAGGGCGGGGGATGCACTTACAAATCGAAGTCAACGATGTGTCTCATCTGCATCAAAGGTTTAAAGAAGAAGAGTACCCGATTTTTTTGGATCTCGAAGAAAAATGGTACCGAGTAAAGGATCAAGAAGTTGGCCATCGACAGTTTTTAGTACAAGATCCTGACGGGTACCTACTTCGATTTTTTGAGGAAATAGGGAGGAGATTTCCCATTAAGGAGAAGCAAAAGTTTTGAGATTGGCTATTATACTGAAACAAAAGAGTTTACTATCCGTCATAAAAACCCTCTTTTTTCTCCCTATTGGCATTCAGCAGGGCCTGATCCAACAGAAGAGATAGCCTCCACTCTTCGGAAAAAGAAAAAAGGACTTATCGGATTCCCGTAAGTCCCTTATGATCGGCGTTGTTGCATAAATAGCTGCGGATAAGGTTTTTTCTTGTTCTCAAGTCACCGAGTCTTTAAATTTTTTGTTATCAAGCAAAAAAATGTAGGCTCAATATAGCTCCCAAGAAAGATGTCACCCCTTCCAAAAAGAAAAACAAGTACCGAATCCGCAACTGGCGACAGTATAATCAATCGTTGGTAAATCGAGGAAGCATCACTTTTTGGTTCAGTGAAGATGTCATTGAGAAATGGCATGCTGTCGAACGAACAGGCAAGCCCGGGCGGCCCGATATTTATTCAGATGATGCAATTCGATGTGGGCTAATGATCAAAGCCGTATTTCGGACGACGCTACGGGCTCTGCAGGGATTTATCACGTCGATCATCACCATTTTGAACCTTGACCTCACATGTCCGCATTAT
>DAIDIZ010000061.1 GCA_027451585.1 Chlamydiota bacterium | reverse complement strand
AGTCCAATCACGAGAAAAGCGATGAGGAAAACTCCCCTCCAAAAAGAAGAAAAAAAGGGGAGCTTTCTAAAACAGGAAATATTCGGAAAAGAATAATTAATTACTTCCATGGACGTTTTTGCCTACTTGCTAGAGACTTCGCTTCTTGAATAACATCGTCTAGAGCCTTTTTAGGAACAAGGTATTCACCATCTCCATTCCGAAATCCGGGACGCTGCTGAGCCCTTTTTTGAGTGACTTGACATAGGGAACTATATATTAAAGGGTTCGAACTTACTAAATTATGATCGTTCTGAACAATCCATCTAGCAGATACAACCTTCGAATTTACTGCATCATGATAAGCCGCTTCTGAACGAGAAGATGAGAACGTGCTTCTGTTCGGAGTATCTTGGGGTAAAGTAGACCTCTCTGCAGAAACTCCATTAGAACTACGGTCTGGTGTCTCACCAGCGATTTGAGATGACGGAGTCCCCATATTCCCTTTAGAAATAGAGGATGCATCATCTCTATCCAGACCTCCGCGATAATAACAAGCCCCTTGTCCTATGTTCGGAGCATCTTGGGGTAAATTAGGCCTCTCTGGAAAAACTCCATTAGAACTACGGTCTGATGTCACACAAGTGCTACTACCAACGCCTGTCTTAACAGCTTCTGGCAAAGATTCCCCTGAGTTTGAGTTATTCGTTCCAGCCTCTTTTTTCCTAGATCTGCCTAACATCATGGCTAATTTAATTTCATCTTTACTTGGCAGAACAGCATTTCCAAGAAACGGACTACCTGAATTTGAGTGATTCATTCGGTCTCTGCCTGCCGCAGACAAACGCATCGTCGTTGCTACATGATCTCTTGGGACGGGCGTCATTTGTGACCATCGAACGGGCCTATAGAGATCTTTCCAACTTTTACGAATCCCCTTTCCCAACGACTCGAGTGGAGAGGTTTTTGGCTGATTTGGCTCTAATGAGCCCCCCAGAGAAGAGCAGGGAAGTGTCTCTACCGGCTTCTCTACAACACAGATCGGAGGGTTGTTTGCTTGTACGAGAGATGTAGCGCCCTCGTGATTCCGAAATTTGGCTGCGTCATTTTCTGGGCAAGACGGCGTTCTGTACTTAATGGGGAGCGGTTGAACCACCTCCCGTATGCCGTCAATCAAAAGCTTCTTTTCTTCTAAGCAAAATTCGATCGTTTTGCGATTCCAATAGCGATAAAGAAACAAGATAGTCACCGCTAAAACAATGACCGCTCCTATTTTCCCAAAATAGGAAAGTGGAATCTGAGCGATTTTTATTTTGAGAGTCTCATAAAAACGAGGAGAAGTCTCCTTCATCTGTTCGAACAAAGGCGTTGCATAGTCCTGTACCTTTTCCACCAATTGCCCCCCCCCTCCTGGCAATTCAGGAAGCAAAGGAAGCGAAGAGATCTCCTCTGACAGAGAAATGACAGGTAGAGAGAACATCGAAGCCTCTGAAGGCAAAGGAAGCGAAGAGGCGACGTTGAACGGTTGATAGTGAGAAGGAATTCCCATCTGTAGCCCTCCTAGACAAACCTAAGTTTTGAATGCCTCTAAAGCATGAGGTTAAGAATCTTTTTTCTCAAGATCATTAAATGCTTTCGTCCACAACCAGTAGTTCCACATCTTTCCAAACCCATCGGAAAGGAAGGCAAGGGTTTGATCAACTCTGGATGTGGGCCTGATTTCAGTTTGCTCTGCATTTTCCTCGGTCAGCACCTTAGAATAAACTTCTTCTTGCTCTGGATTTTCCTTGGTCAGTACCTTAGGATAAACTTCCTCTATCGCTTGATTCGTCTTTAACAAATCTGGTCGCTCATCCAAATTATTCGATCCGTCATTCGACCTCCTTAAATAACAAACGAGAGAAAAAACACTCAAAGCGATCCCAATTATGAGAATCAAGCAGCCAGCAAGAGCTGATGCAGGCATCTTCATCACCCTCCCATTTAAACTCTCAGAAATGCCATAATTCCCTTTCCATAATTGACTGACAAAATTTTTCGCATATTCTCCTTTCTCTAAGGCAAAATGAAAAGCCTGAGAAACAGGATTTAGATGAGATGAAACAGAAATCGACATAATCAACTCCAAGAAAAATTTGCTTAAGGGAAGGCATTCTATCAGAAGAGGGGAAAATAAACAAAAAACAATCCATCAAATGAGCCTGGCTCTCAAAATAAGAGCATTGTACCGAAGCCCCCTGAAGAATCGGTTTTGCAACCACCCCCTCTCTTGTAAAAAATGCCCTCGAGATAGACAATGCTTTCATTAAATGGCGCGGGGTGCCCGGAAGTTCTGGGCTGAGAGATACCCGTGGCACCTGATCTAGATCATGCTAGCGAAGGAAACGCCTCTATGAACCCAAGACTTTACCGCGATCGCTTTGCAGGGATCATCGGAAATTTTCTCGAACACTACGACAAAGCCCTATTTGGTCTTCTTGCTCCTTTCATCGCCCCTCTCTTTTTTGGCGGAGAAGATCCCGTTACAGCCTTGATTTTGATCTATAGTATATTGCCGCTTGGATTCATCACGCGACCTCTCGGCTCGCTTATTTTCGGATGGATCGGAGATCATCTTGGCCGAAGGCAAGCTCTCTTCTTTTCTTTAACTGGAATGGCAATCACGACTGTTACGCTGGGTTGTCTTCCTCTGTATAAAGACATCGGTCCGTGGTCATCCTTCTCACTCGCTCTTTGCCGCATGTTTCAGGATTTTTTTGCTGCAGGAGAAACGTCGGGAGGAGCTATTTTCGTATTGGAACACACGCCATTTGCAAAGAGAAGTATCATGAGCAGTTACTATGGAGCCCTCACCATTGGAGGTATCCTTCTGGCGTCTGGCATCGTGACACTGATGAGCTCACAGTCTCTAATAGAAGAAGGATGGCGTTACCTATTTTGGACAGGGGGAGCCACGGCGATTATCGGTATCATCTTTCGATTACAATCTTCAACACCAATCGAGACAATAGAAACTCCTAAGATGAGAGATGCCCCTTTTTTCTCTCTATTGAAGCTCTATAGCAAGCCGTTTTTCGGAATCCTTTTTGCTTCCGGATTTTCTTATACGACGTATTCTCTCTCCTTTACTTTGATGAACGGCTTTATTCCTCTTGTGACCTTGCTCTCAAAAACACAAGTTATGCAAGTCAATACACTACTCCTCGTCTATGACATGCTCTGCTTGCCTGTGATGGGTTATTTAGCAAGCCGTTTTGGAAAAGAAAAAATCATGATCGCGGGGGCTATTTGTTCAGCCCTTTTTGCTATCCCTATGTTTTATCTTCTTCGATCTGCATCACTTGGGATGGTGGTTGCTGTAAGACTTGCGATCATAAGTTTTGGGGTCGCTTTCTCTGCACCCTATTATGCATGGGCTATTGAGCGGGTGCCCCCTCGCCACCGGTACTTAATTCTCTCGTTAGCAGGCGCTTTCGGGTCACAATTGATCGGAATGCCCACCTCTGCAATTTGCCTCTGGCTTTATCAAACCTCTGAATGGAGTTGGACTCCAGGGCTCTATCTCCAGGCAACCAGCATCATGGCAGGCCTGTCCGTCTTTCTACTCATGAGAAAAGAAAAAATCTTGCCTTGCGATCAAAGTCGATGAGGATTTGAGACTTGGTGGATTCGAACCATCGATCCTCCCATCAAAAGGGAGAAGTTTTTCTACACTCCGCTCTTACAACTCTCTAGATGGTTGTAAGTGAGTTACTTATACAAGAAACGATTCAAAAGACATCCCTTTAGGTTGTTGCGGCACATTCCCACCCAGATGTTAAAAAATTACAAATAATAAAAAACAACCAAACTATTGAATGTTTATAAACATATATATTATAATGTTTATTATAAACCCAAAAAAGGAAGGACAAAAATGACCTTTACAGAACCCCTCGTCGTCCATGATCAACCAACTGCCGCAGAAGCGGGATCAAAAAGGGAAACGTCTCTTGCAAAAATAGCATCGGCAGTTCAAACGGTTGCGATTGCCGCCCTGCTGACAGCAGGCATGATCGCTCTCTTTGTTGGAGGCCCTATTTCTTTTGCGGTACTCGGGTTAAGCGTTAGTGTATATGTGGCTGCAACAGCAACAGTCCTAGCGAAAACAGACGAACAAAAAATAAAATTTTCTCATTTTATCCCTTTGAAGTGTTTTTAACGCGAGTTTTGGATAACAAAAAAGCGTTAAGTCCTGACTCAATACAGGGTCAGCATTAAGAGATGAGAGCGCGGCAAAAAATCCAAACGTAGCCAACTTGAAGTCTTCAAATTCCCGATAATACGTGTTGTAGATCATACGCTCTTTCATCCATTTCCACAATCGCTCGATCAGCTTTAGATTAGGGCTATATGGAGGTAAAAAATGAAGTTCTCTCTTCGAACTCTGGAGATATTCAGTCACGATCTTATTCCGGTAGTACCCAGCATTCTCGCACCGGCTGCGCTTTTTGCGTGTGAATCTTTAGCAAGAGTCGTTCGTGAAGATATCTTAAACCACTAGACTGACGTAGATAGAAGTTTGAGACTTGATGGATTCGAACCATCGACCCTCTCATTAAAAGGGAGGAGGAAGTCTATTTTATCCAGTTTCATCCAATCGTTATAAGTATGATTGTAAGGTAGTTGATTGTTAGATGCAACGAGTTTTTGCTGGTTTTGAGCGGTGCAGTAAGTATCTCGCTGCACTGAGGTGGTCACTTTTTGATCAACATAGAAAGAGCATGCTTAAGATGAGTGTCGTTTAAAAAAATGATCGGACAGGCAAGGATAACAATAACGCTAGAATCTGCTGGGCAATTTTATGGGAAATATGTCAAAGCACCGCTTTTTTGAACGATTGCGAGAGCTTCCGGATAAGTTTCCTCATGAATAATATAATGTTTGCCTCGGGCTGGGTAGGTACCAGTATATTCTTTGATATCATAGCGTTCATATTTTATTTTTCCGCGATAAAAATAGACCTGTGAGATGCCGGTTCCTAAATCAATATAATTTTCATCTTCAAAACGAATCGATATGTCCAACAAATCATAAGTAAATGGATAAATCTCCAGATATTGCCTTATATACGAATCCGAATTAATACTTATTAGCATTGATTCCATTAGTGAAACAAGCATCCCTCTTGCCTGTTCGAGAGAAATCGTATCCTTCTGCGTTTTTATTAATGCATAACAAGCAGTGATGGTCACTACCTCATTTTTGAATGGATAGTCTTTAGGCAAATTATGATTTGCTCCATATGAGCGAAGAATAAGGCCTGTTTCTGGTTTAATTTTTTTTGAAAACGAAGTAATAAATTTGTATCCGGAAAAGAGTTCTGACGCATCTACTCTACTTTTGCCCAGTCGTGTTAAATCATTCGATACAAGTTCTTGCGATTTTGTAGGGACTTCTTTAGATACCGACGAACCAAGTGATTGACTCGATGCATCTTTTTTAGCGCAAGAACAACACAACACAATAAACAATATTACAACTTTAATAAGCCTCGTATTCATCAACAACTTCTTTTTTAAAAATATTTACGATACTTTTTTGATATTCAGTTTGCAGAAAATAGTGCCCACCTACAACTCCATCAGTATCTGTTTGCTCAATTATCGTTATATTTGCTGATTTTTTTGCATTTTCGATCCCTCTCATTCCGCCGTTGCATAAAATCGAAGGCCAATCCTTACTGCCGATCACATTATAGACTTTGCAGGCTAAATGTTCATCAATTATCGCAGTTGTACCGGTTGTGATCACGATCACAGTTTGCTGTTGTTCTGGAGTCAATCGTTTTAAGGCTTCTTTGAATACGTGCCCTCCGTTGCTAAACGCAACGTGGACCTGTTTTAATTTGGGATTCCCTTTTTCTATGATATTTTCGGCGATTTTTGTGAGCATAGAGACTTCATAGTCAATGGAACGTTGAACGTGGGAGTTTTGGAGAATTTCTCGCGGAAGCAAAACAAGTTCGATATCAGGATTAATGGCCATCATGGGGCGGAGAGATTCACGGGTAACATGCGGATTGTCCAATTTCTCTAAATGGACCATCGTCAGACCATGTATCAGGCTATCGGAATGGATCAAATGTGGGTGGACGGCAAAGTTCTGATCCAAGGTTTCCCACAATTTAGATCCTCCTTCGGTTACGGTCCATTGGTTATTATTGATGCCGCAATGAAAATGGACCGTGCCCTGGTTTTCTCCTCCAATCAAAGGAATTTCCTGGAAAGGAGGCGCTATGGCAGGTCTGTTTATCAAACTGCCGCGGATGATGGATGAGGCATAGTTGTCTGGACGTCTGCTGCCTGTATCATTGCGCTCTGGAAAACTAGATGCCGTCAAATGATTTCCAAAAATATTGGGAACTCCATTGAACTTAGGCACAAAAGCTTCCGGCTCCCTAATTAAAAATGACTCATAGGCTTTCCAAAAGGGGATATCTCCATAAGATTGGATCGCCGGCGTAATTGTTTGCGGACTCAAAGCATTATCAAAAGAAAAGCGCTCCCCATTAAGAATCACACCGTCCTTATCTATTCTAAGATTCGTTTGCGGCCACACAGGGGTCTCTGTAGGAGCCATAATTTGATCTTTTGAAGGTGAAGTCGGAGCCACTTCCTTCTTAACGGGAGGAGCGGCAGGTTTAGGAGGATCTTTTTTTTCTTTTGCAGCATCTGCTGCCAGAGATCCCGCCGCAGCGGCTGTACACAGAACTCCGACTGCGACAGCAATCACAACAGCCACCGCCGCGATTCCAATGAGAATCTCTACTTTGTGCTTTTTCCAAAATTTTTTGATCGACTTGCAAAAACCGGCAGGGATCGCAGCTCCATTTTGGAGTACCAAGGCCGCGAGATCCTCCTCACACTCTTCCCGATCCTCTTCCCATGAGCCTATGTAGGCAAGCTCTGATGCCATCTTTTGGAATGCAAAACTTTCCGAATCTTGCGAAAAAAGTTTTTCTGCAATGTTTGCAACAAGTTCATCTTTAAAATCATTTAACCCCTCAGGGTTGATTACCCGCCCGTTCCAAAGGCCTGTTTCCAGTGCCCAAGCAGCATAATCCATCGCATTGTCAAAATCCGTGACTGATCCAACCGTCATCTACTCCTCTGGTAGTGTAACATTCTTTCTGTAAATTCAGGCCGAAGGTTTTGAGTAAAAATTCTTTTAAATGGATTTTAGGAAAAAACCCATGAAATAAAAAAGGTCTGAAGATCACAATTCCTCTTTTCAACTCTTTCAAAAATGTAA
>DAIDIZ010000060.1 GCA_027451585.1 Chlamydiota bacterium | reverse complement strand
TTACATTTTTGAAAGAGTTGAAAAGAGGAATTGTGATCTTCAGACCTTTTTTATTTCATGGGTTTTTTCCTAAAATCCATTTAAAAGAATTTTTACTCAAAACCTTCGGCCTGAATTTACAGAAAGAATGTTACACTACCCATCTTTTCAGGTGTGTCTGCGAGGGTAAAGAGTTGGGGAGTTACTTGGTTGACTCTTTTATCTGTACATTGTGCCGAGAGAAGAACTGCAATCAGAAGGGTATAGGGATCTTTATGGAGCAGAGGAACCTCGGGGTGGGGGAAATAGTGATTGAGTAGGGTGGCAATTTTTTTTGGTATCATTTTCCAAGGCAAAATTTGGCGAAAATGGCAGACAAGATGTCTTCGGTCACATTAGTGCCTAGGATGGTTCCTAGCTCGCTCAGGGCTGCTCGGAGATCTGAGGTGATAAGCTCTGGAGAGGTGTTGTTTTTGAGGCCGTTTATCACTGTAGTGCTGTAACGGATCGCATTCTGTAGGGCTTGGTGGTGTCTCAAAGTCGTGAGAACGATTTCTTCTTTAGAGGGGTGTCCTTTAGTCCAAATATGTGCCTCGATCTTTTCTCGGAGGGAACAGAGTCCAAGTCCTTCCTTAGCTGAAATTTCAACCGATTGAGGCCAAGAGAGGCGGGTGGTGGCCTCTGGGAGATCGATCTTATTCCAGATAAGGAGGGTCTTTTCTTGAGGAACTATTTGAAGAAGGTGTTCGTCGTTGGGTGAGAGGGGACGGCTTGCGTCCATGAGGAGGAGAATGAGGTCGGCTTCTTTCATTATTTGTTTAGACCTACGAATTCCTTCTTGCTCAACGATCTCTTCTGTTTCGCGGATGCCAGCAGTATCGATCAGACGAAAATGGAGCTCGCCAATCCTACAAGACTCTTCGAGAATATCCCGGGTTGTTCCGGCAATGGGAGTGACGATTGCTCTTTCTTTTCCGAGGAGGGCGTTCATGAGAGAGGATTTGCCGACGTTGGGCGATCCAAGAAGGCAAAGGGAAATTCCATTACTTACAATTTTCCCTTGATCAAAGGTAATGTCGAGCGCTGTCATTTCCGACACGATCTTTTCAAGTTGTCCTCTTAGTTCTTCTGTGGTTGCAAATTCGAGTCCTTCTTCTGGAAAATCGATCGAGGCTTCGACAATGGCGGCTATTTCTGTGAGAGCTTTTTGGAAAGAGGTGATTTTTTTAGAAAGGGTCCCTTTGAGTTGGCTCTCGGCTGACTGAAGCGCAAGTTCGTTTTTGGCATGGATGAGTTGTTGAACGGCTTCTGCCTGGGCAAGATCTATTTTTCCGTTGAGGTAAGCCCTGAGTGAAAATTCTCCCGGTTTTGCGGGCACAGCCCCTGATTGAAGAATCGTTTGTAAAACTTTTTTTGTGACTAGAGTCCCTCCATGGCAAGAAATTTCAATTGAATCTTCTCCCGTGTAAGAACGAGGCGCTCTCATGATGAGAAGAAGAACTGAGTCAATCGTATGGCCTTGTTTGTCAAGGATTTTCCCGTAATGAGCTGTGTGAGTAGGGTAGGAGGCGACGGGTCCACTAAATATTTGATCAGCAATCGAAATCGCTTCTGGACCGGAGATGCGAATGAGGGAAATCGCCCCTTCTCCGGGAGGTGTGGCAATGGCTGCAATGGTTTCTCTATGCGTCATGCCTAGGATTATAGGAGATCAAAGGTTTCTACAGGCCTTAAATCTTTTTTAGAGCGGCGGTGATGAGCATCCCTAAGTCGCCCATTTCGGGGCTCTCTTTGTGGATGGCCTGTACCGCTTTTTGGGCGTCAAGAGGGTGGTAGCCGAGGTTCATTAAGGCTCCTACCGCATCCGCGACCAGATTATTTCCAAGGGAGGGAAGGGAATGGGTCCCCCCTTTCTCTTTTTTTCCTTTGAATTTGTCTCGCATTTCAATGACGAGTTTTTCAGCTGTTTTTTTGCCAATTCCAGGGATTTTACTGAGGATCCGAATGTCCGAATTAAGGATTGCACTTTCAAGAAGGCTCATTTCCATATGCCCGATAATAGCAATTGCTGTTTTGGGGCCAATTCCTGATAGGGTGATGAGCACTTCAAAAAGATCTCTCTCTTCTTTGGCAATGAAGCCGTACAAGGTATTTGAATCTTCTCGGATGACTTGGGAAAGGTAGAGGAAAAGTGTTTCGCTAAGATCGGGAAGCTTGGTATAGGTGCTGAGAGGGATAGATATCCGGTAGCAGATGTCCCCTACTTCTAAAACGGCTTTCAAGGGCTCTTTTTCGCGCAAAATCCCTTTCATCGATGCAAACATGGATTCCTCGTATGGTGTAAACAACAAATGGCAAGGGCGAGCGCGTCACTTGCGTCTTCCGGTTCCGGAGGAAGAGGCAATCGGAGGAGCGATTGGATCATCTTTTGCACTTGTTGTTTTGTTGCTCTTCCGTTTCCTACAACGGCGAGTTTCGCTTTTTTCGGGGCAAACTCATAAACGGGGATCCCTTTTTTTGCAGCAGCCAGTAGCGCCATCCCTTTTGCCATCCCCAATTTGATAGCGCTTTGGGGATTTTTTAACACAAATTGCGATTCAATCGCAATCGCTGTGGGCTGGTGTTCTTCGATGAGAATCTCTATTGCGTCGAAAATGATCTTATAGCGCTCGCCCAAAGAAAGGGAGGGGGGAGGGCGAATGCATCCGAAATCAATGGGTGCTTGCTCTCCTGAAATCACTCCGTAGCCGGTAACTCGAGTCCCCGGATCAATCCCGAGAATGATTTGCTTTTTTTTCATGAGAGTGTATTCTTTGCACTTCATATATGCGTTTTCTATTTTATTTGCTACTTCTATCTCTGGTGCTTGGTCCGATGCATGGTGAAGAGCTCCTGTTTGAAGGGGTTTGGAAGGAAGTGTTAAAAACGCGTACCGATTCGGGCAATGATGCCTATCTCTTCCTCCCATTCAATCCGGTCATCGTCATGGTGGGTGGCTATAGGTCGGGCAAAGTGAAAAAATTGGCAAAAATGTACCCGAAGGGACAAATCTTTGTGTTCGAATCAAATCCCGAAGCTTTCCCTGCTCTCTTGAAAGAGGTCGCTTTTTTCGGGAATGTCTTTGTCTCCAATGCCCTTCTTTACTTAGGGTCAGGTACATTCCCCTTCTATCTCTACCGGGATATCTACGGCGAACCGTTCGGCTCTGATCTCGAGTGTTCTTTACTTGAACCTTCAGAACCTCTTTCTCCTTTTTTGAAAAAAATAACGAATGTGTACTGTCTCTCGTTTACCAATTGGTGTCAGTCGCAAAAGTTATTTCACATCGATTATATAGATTTAGATTTAGGTGGCTGTGAATGGGATTTGTTGCAAAATATCTCTGAAATTCTGGGGTCCGTTTCTGTGATTCATATTCGAACTCACGAGACTTCTTTTAAACGAGACACAATCCTTTTTCCCGATGTAAAAAAGGGAATGGAAGGATTGGGATTTAACTTGCTCTCTCACTGGTTTTGTGAATTAGGACAGGGTGAAGCGACATTTATTCAAAGAAAGATTTTCGATGCGATGTTTAAGTAGACTTTTGCTTTTACTCATCCCCTTCTTGGGTATTGCTGCGCTGCGCGATTCTTTTAAAAAAATTGAGGTCGATCTTCCTGGGAAATATCGGATGGGAAATATCGATTTTGTCTACATGATCAATCTCGATCATCGCCCTCAAAAATTTGCTGATGCTTCTATTCAATTGCTCAAATATGAAATTTGCCCGTACCGAGTTTCGGCGATCAATGGATGGGAGCTCACTTCAAAGCAGCTCGATCAACTTGGGTTGACTTATGTGCCTGGCATGACGCCTCTCATGGCAACTTGTTACCCAGAAGAGGCTGATGGCGCCCCTAGCTATGAATTCATGCAAGAGTATGGAAAGGTCTACTTTTGTCACCACATGGCAAAGGGAACGATTGGTTGCTACTTGAGTCATCTCTCGGTTTTACAACATGCCTATGATGCCGGGTACGAGACGATCTGGGTAATGGAAGATGATATTTTGGTTGAGCTAGATCCGTGGATTTTAGTCGATCTGATCTCGCATCTTGATGCCTTAGTCGGAAGAGAAAATTGGGATGTTCTTTTCACCGATCCCGATTACCGGCTTGCAAAAGGGCAGTATGCAATTGCAAAAGGACTCCCCAAAAGACCTGACTTCGATAATTCTTATGAGGAGCGATACTCTCCTCGCTACACCATGCAGGTCGATGTGAGTCCTCATTTCCGCAGAATCGGGGCCCGCTTTGGAGCTTACTCGATGATCCTTCGCAGATCAGGTATTCGAAAATTGCTCGACTTTGCGGAAAGGCACAAGTTATTTTTAGCCTATGACTTAGATAACATTTGCGAGATGCGCAGGTACGCTTGCCGGTACGATGTTGTGACTCAAGTGCCTGTCGTCGACGCAATCACTGATAACGGACAGAGTGAGATCAACGAATGAAGATCCTTGTTCGGATGCCGAATTGGGTAGGGGATTTGGTGATGGCTACCCCCGTTTTGGCTGATTTAAGGCGAGCCTATCCAGAAGCTTCCATCACAGCGATGGCGCTTTCTTCGATGGTAGAATTATTGAGAGAAGATCGGTCGATCGACGCTCTTTTTCCTTTCCATCGCCATCTCAGTCAGTTGGAGAAAGGAGATGATCGGAGTATAATTGCGAAAATCAAGGCTGGGCAATATGACCTGGGGATTTTACTCCCTAATTCATTTTCTTCTGCTTGGTGGTTTTGGCAAGGGAAAGTAAAAAGAAAAATAGGATATAGCTCTTTCTCTCGTCGTTTCTTATTGACTGATCGAGTCGAACTGCCAGAGGAAAAGATGCACCAGGTCGATCGGTATAAACGTTTGCTTCTTCCCTTAGGGATTCGATTCAGTGAGACGAGACCAAAACTGATTTTTTCACAAAAAGAGATTGAAGAAGCGAAGCTACTCCTTTTTCGGAAGGGCTATGTAGAGGGAGCGAACTTGGTAGGAATCCATCCGGGAGCTGCTTACGGAAGTGCAAAATGTTGGCCTCCAGATCGTTACCGCGAACTTGCTTTGGCTTTGGTTCAGGAGAATCTGTTTGTGGTTTTTTTTGGGGATGCAAGAGCTTCCGGTCTGATAAGCGAGATTTGTTTAGGGCTTCCCTCTTCAGTAATCAATCTCGCCGGGGAGACTTCCATTCGAGAGCTCTCCTGTTTGATTCATGATTGTGATGTGTTTGTGACCAATGACAGTGGCCCTATGCACATTGCGGCAGCTGTAGGAACTCCTCTTGTTGCTTTATTTGGATCAACGGATGATGCGGTGACGGGGCCTTATGGAAATCCTCTTTCTGTAATCAATAAAAAAGTGAGTTGTTCTCCTTGTTTAAAACGGGTTTGTCCTATTGATTTTCGGTGTATGATGCAAATTTCTGTGGGCGAAGTAAAAACAAAAGTTCTTCATCATGTTTAGAACGTTGCGGCGTAGATTTTTTCCCAATCCTCTTGATTCTATGCTGAAAAGGCTCAAAAAACGGGGAGGGAAAAAGATTCTTCTTCAGTGGAATCGGGGCCTTGGAGATATTGCTTTGGGCCTTTTTGCGATCATCCATCGAATTCGCAATTTTATTCCTGATGCAGAGATTACGGTCCTCACCCGCCCGAATTTGCGCGATGGCTTTTCTCTCTTGAAAGGGGTTGGCATCCTGATCGATCCTGCAATGGAGAGAGGAAAAAAGAAGAAGATTAAGAACAGCTCTTCGTTCGATCTTGTGATCGAAGAGCCGAATCCAACCGAGTGGGTCTCTTGGCAAAGAGGGGTCCTGACTCCTCGTCTTTCTTGGGACTCCTCTTTTGATTCGTTGTGGACCTCTTTTGATCTTCCCGAGGGCTATACTTACATCGGTGTCCAGGCGGTGATTGAAACCACTTATGGTTCTTGGCGCAATTGGCCTTTTTCTTACTGGGAAGAGCTCTTCTCCCGTTTGGAACAGATGCCGAATGTGAAAGTGATCTTGTTTGGCTCGGAGGATCGATCTTGTTTCAGCGCGAAAAATATCATCGATTTGCGTGGGAAAACGACTCTATTTGAGATGCTTTCGATCATTCGGCACCGATGCCGCCACATGGTTCTCCCTGATTCGGGGATTTTATCGATGGTCTATTATTTGGATCTCTCTTTTCCGATCCATTTGGTTAGTTTATGGGCCGATCCAAACCATGGGATTTTAAAACAAGCGGTTGATTCTCCGAATCGGGAACTCATCCATCACCCTCTCATTGGGACAAATCGAGACCTTTCGACTGTTTCGGTAGGTGCTGTCCTGAATAAATTATTTCCTCCTCGTCCTGTTTGCTCACTTCCTTCGCCACCTTCTTCGGGAGAACTGAAGCGAGCCGGGGCGATCGTTCTCGCTGGGGGGCAAGGGTCTCGTTTGGGATGGGCAGGGCCTAAAGGGACCTTCCCTATCAGAGGCAGGTCGCTTTTTGAGTGGATTATTGAAAAGGCTCCTTTGGAGAATTTCCCTATAGCGGTGATGACTTCTCCTCAAAATCACGAAGCGACAGTCTTTTTTTTTGAACAAAAAGGTTTCTTCAATCGGGAAATCTACTTTTTCCCCCAAGAAGAATTGCCGTTTTTGGATGAGAAAAAAAGAGAGCTAAAAGTCCTGGCTCCCAGCGGAAACGGGTCTGTGTTTCGCTCGTTTGTTCGGTCGGGCTTGGGAGAGCTCTTTCAGAAAAAAGGGATTGATGTTGTCTCTGTTGTTCCCGTGGATAATCCGCTCGCAGACATGGCAGATCATCTTCTCATTGACTACACAAGGCAGACTCTGTCTGATGCTGTGATCAAGTGTATTTCAGCCGAAAAGTCGATGGGGGCACTTGTGGAAAGAGAGGGCAAGATGGAAATTGTCGAATACTTCGATTTAGATCCCCATATTGCATATCATTATTCGTACACCGGGATGAGCGCGTTTTCTCTTCCCTTTTTTCTGAAAATGGGAGAAAAAGCGTTGCCGTATCACCTGGTGAAAAAGCAAATCCTTAATTTATACGCTGCGCCCTGGAGGATAAAATATTTCGGATGGAAGAGAGAGCAATTTATTTTCGATGTTCTCCCTTTTGGCAAAGTCTCTGCTCTTTGTTACCCAAAAGAGAGTTGTTATGCGCCTGTGAAAAGCCGAGATTCAGTGAAAAGAGATCCTTGAATTTTGTCTTGTGAGCATGGTATGCTGCGCATCGCTTAAAATTGGGTTCAATATTGAATTAATTTAACCCCAATTTTTTATTGGAAATTTGATAGCTTTAAATCGGCTTGCTTGGGTCATTTTGGAGTGGAACGAGTATATGCTTGGGGATGATTACTGGATGAGGTCTGTTGCAGATGCGATAGAACGTTTTTTTTGCTGGGCGGAAGATTCCGGTTTCTTTCTCTATTGCTAACTCAGGATATAAAATATGGATTGTATCTAAGGGATCGTAAAAAATAGAGGATTTGTCATGCCAAAAGGGTGGGTTTGCTTTTTCTTACTGGTTTTAGGAGTGTTTTTTGGAGAAAGTCCTGCTCACTTCCTGTCCTTTATTATGCCGTGTTATAATTGCTCGAAAACGGTCGAAGAATCGATCGAGTCGATCTTTATGCAAAAGCTTCGATGTCCTTTTGAGCTCATTTGTACAGATGATGGTTCTTCCGATGGTACCTTATCGATTTTGAAGAGGATTCAGAAGAGACACAAAGAGATGCAGATTTATGTGCATCAAAAAAATCAAGGAGGAGGGCCCGCTCGCAACACATGTGTGAAGCATTCTCAGGGAGATCTCATCTTCTGTCTTGACTCAGACAATGTTTTAGAACATCCAGAAGATGTCCAAAAACTCATCGATTTTCTCGATCAAGAACAGGTAGATGTTGCTTGTTTTGGGATTGTTCAATTTGTAGAAACATCCGAAGCAGGGAGTCTCTTGCCAGCGAATTGTTGGGTGTATGAAAGCCCGTCTAAGCGATTCAGCTTAAGAGACATTCTCTATAATAAAGAGAATCCTGCTGCGGATGGAAACTATCTTTTTACAAGAAGAAGCTTTGATGTTGTCGGTGGGTATCGGCCATTTGTCTTGGACACCTTTTGTTTTGGGTTTGAACAGGTTTGTCATGGATTTCCGATCGCCTATCTTCCCAATACTCGATATTTGCATAGAAGGGGTCATGAGTCTTATTGGGTGAGAGGATTTCGTTCAGGAGTTCTGGATGTAGAATTTATGCAAATCCTCCTCCTTTATCCCGAGTTATTTACGGATGAGAGTCTCAAATTTCTTAAGAAAAGCATTGCGAAGGGAAAATTTGATCATGGGAAAAGATACTACGATATCATAGAGGAAATGACCGTCGAGCTTTCTTATGAGGGGAATCGAAAATGTTTTTAGTGATATAATACCGGAAATGATGCAAAAGTCCGCTTTTTGGCCGCGTCCAAGCTGCTGGCTTTTGCGTCATTTCCGGTATAACTCGCCTTTGTACATTTTTCGCCGGCATCTCCGGAGAGTGCGTTCGTGCTTTTATTATTTTTTTGCTCGTTAATGGGGACTTCGCAGCCATTAACTCGCAAAAAAAACGCCTCTCTCGGAGCTGCTCGTTCAAAAAATGTACAAAGTCGAAGGATAAGAGAGATATGAAAATTTGTTACTTGGGAGCTGGCACCTGGGGCTTTGCTCTCGCGTCTATCCTTGCTTCGAATGGCCACGATGTTGTTCTTTGGACGCGTAATCCAGAGCATGCGCATGAGCTACAAAAAACGAGAACTCATCCGAAGTTGCCTCATTTCAAGATAGGCCCTGAGGCACGCTTCACGAACCATTTGCAGGAGGCTTTGCGAGGAGCTCAGGTCCTTGTCGAGAGTGTCACTTCCTCCGGGCTTCGGTCTGTGTTTGCCGAGATAGGGCGAGTGGATGTCCCGATCATTTTGACGTCTAAGGGAATTGAGCAGGGGACGGGTTTTCTCCTCCCCGAGGTAATTTCCGATATTCTGGGTGTGGAAAAAAGTCCTCTCATCGGCTGCTTAAGTGGGCCTAGCCACGCAGAAGAAGTCATTCAAAATTTCCCCACTTCGGTTGTTTGTTCTGCTTACGATCCGCAGGTGACTAGGCTTATTCACGATTTGTTTTCTACTCCAACTTTCCGTGTCTACCCAAATTCTGATTTGAATGGGGTCTGCTTTGGCGGCGCCATGAAAAACATCATTGCGATTGCTTGTGGGATCTCGGATGGGTTGAGTGGTAGCGACAACGCAAAAGCGGCTTTGATGACCCGGGGGCTTCACGAAATGCGGAAGTTGTGTGTGGTCAAAGGGGCAAAACCGGAGACGCTCAATGGATTGTCTGGCATGGGGGATCTGTGTGTGACGTGTCTCTCTTCTCATAGCCGCAACTATCGCTTCGGGCGTCTGATCGCCGAAGGGTTCTCTCCTGAGGGGGCGCGTCAAAAAATCGGGATGGCGGTCGAGGGGATCTATACATGTGTCTCAGTGAGAGAACTGGGTAGAAAATATGGGATCCCAGTCCCTGTAACAGAGGCAACTTATGCGATCATTTTCGAGGGGCTCAATCCAAAAGAGGCGGTGAAATCTCTCTTGATGCGCACGGTCAAAGAGGAGCATTTATGATCCCTGTAGTCTCTTCTGAAGAAATGGTGCGTCTCGATCAGCTCGCGCTCTCTAGAGGATGCTCTGAAGAGGCGTTCATGAAGGAGGCGGGAAATAGGGTTTCTTTTGTGGCTCAGGAGCTGGTGGGCCAAAATCGGGGCAGAATTTCGTTTTTAATCGGGAAGGGCAATAAGGGAGGCGATGGATTTGTCGCGGCTTGTCGTCTATTGGAGAGGGGATTTGCTGTCCGGGCTTTGGCTTTTTTCCCGATGTCGCAATGTTCTCGTCTCAATCGGAAATTCTGGACCGAATTTGTGGAAAGAGGTGGCGGTGTTGACGTTGTAGGCGAAAAAGAGGTTCTCTCTTTTGATGCTGATATGCTCATTGTGGATGCTTTATTTGGAACTGGTTTTCAGGGCAAAATCGATTCTTTTGTGGGAGATGTGATTGCTCAGGTCAATGGGTTGGGAAAGATGGTGCTATCGATCGATCTGCCTTCGGGTCTTCATCCGACAACTGGGGTGGTCAAAGGCCCTGCTATTATTGCCACTCATACAGTTTCTCTTGGGCTTTTTAAAACGGGCTGTTTTTTGCAAGAGGGTTGGAATCATGTGGGAAAGCTTCGGCTTGAACGGTATGGACTGCCAGAGGAGATTGTAGCTGAGGCACGCCCTGAGGCGCAGGTTGTCGATTTGCGCCGGGTTCTCTCGTATTTCCCCAAAATTGTTCGGAATCGAAACAAATATCAGGCAGGGTATTTACTTGGCCTCGGGGGTTCGACTTTGTTCCAGGGGGCTCCTCACTTAGCAGGGCTTGGGGCTCTTCGCTCGGGAAGTGGAATGGTGCGGCTCTTTTCGTTTGATCCTCCCAGGGTAGGGGCTCTTTCTTTGATTTGTCAAAAATGGGATGCGAAAATATGGAGGGAGGAACTCAAAAGAGCGGATGCTCTCTTTTTGGGTCCGGGTCTCGGAAACAACCGGCAACGAATGAAGAAGGTCAAGGAGATTCTAAGATCTCTTCCGACTCCTGTTGTGGTCGATGCTGACGCTATTCAGTCCACTTTTTCCTACCCGAAAAAAGCGATCCTAACTCCTCATCGAGGCGAAGCTCTTCGTTTGTTTGGAATTTCGTCTAAAGGGCTTGAAGAAGAAAAGCTTTTTGCCCTCTGTCAAAAATGGGTCGATAGAAATGATACCATCTTAGTTCTCAAAGGTGCTCCAACGAGAATTTTTGCAAAGAAAGAATTGCCGATTCTCGTTTTGCGAGGAGATCCGGGCATGGCAAAAGCGGGAGTAGGGGACGTGCTCACTGGAATCATTAGCTCTTTGCTTGCTCAAAAGGTTTCTCCTTTGGACGCTGCTATTTTGGGAACATCTCTGCATGGCACAGCTGGAATGATTGCGGCCATCCATAAAAGTTCTTACGGAATGATGGCAGAGGATCTCATCGACGCTCTACCCCATGCTATAGTGGAGCATTGGCGTAGCGTGATAGGCTTTGAACCAATCGATAAAGCGAAGAATGCCCTCCTCTAAAGAAACGGAAGGGTGAAAGTTGAGTACTTTACTGCTTTTCTCAATGTCGGCATAGGTTTCAATCACTTCCCCAGGTTGCATTGGGAGCATCTCTTTCACCGCTTTCTTCCCTAACGCATCTTCAAGAAGTTCGATCAGATACAAAAGATTGATAGGGCGATTATTGCCTAGATTGAAAATTTCAAACGAAGCGCCTAGATCAATGGCCGCAATCGTCCCTTTGACAATGTCATCGATGTAGGTGAAATCGCGTCGCATCTTCCCGTGATTGAATACTTGGATTGGCTCTCCCTCGCAGATTTGTCGGGTGAATCGATAGTAGGCCATATCGGGACGACCCCAAGGACCGTAAACGGTAAAATAGCGCAGAGCGGTCACTTGTAGGCCGTAAAGATGGTGGTAGGAATGGGCGAGCACTTCATTGGCTTTCTTTGTGGCGCCGTAGAGATTCGCCGGTTGGTCGGTCTTATCTTCCTCTCGAAAGGGGATTTTCTGGTTAAGGCCGTATACAGACGAGGAAGAGGCGTAGATGAGCTTGAGGTTGGGAAAGTGGCGGCATGCCTCCAATATGGAAACAAAGCCTTGCAAATTTGAGGAGACATAATCTTCTGGCTCAAAGAGTGAATGACGTACTCCCGCTTGTGCAGCGAGATGAACCATGTGGGTAATGCCGTAGCGCAACAGGACGAGCTTTAGAAAGTTTTGTTCGCAGATGTCTTGATGAATCACCTCAACGCCTACTTTCTTTAAGTGGGCAACGCGGTCTTTTTTTAGATGAGGATCGTAGTAATTATTGAAATTATCCAACCCGATGACGAAGTCGCCTCTCGCTTTCAGGTGGAGCGCGAGATGGTATCCAATAAAACCAGCAGCTCCAGTGATGATAATCCGCTTCATGTCGCCTTCCTCTTTGAAGAGAACATACCATACACAAGAAACAAAATTCAAGAAGACTCGCATGAAAACACAATTTTAGCTATCCTTAGATTATGAGAGAGCTAAAGAGAAAGAGAATCTTAGTCACAGGAGGGGCCGGTTTTCTCGGTTCCCATTTGTCCGAACGTTTGCTTCAAATGGGGCACGAAGTCTTGTGTGTCGATAATTTCTACACGGGAACTCGGGATAATATTCTCCATCTTTTGAGCAATCCTTACTTTGAAGTCTTACGTCATGATATCTGTTTTCCTCTTCATGTGGAGGTCGATGAGATTTACAACTTTGCTTGCCCCGCTTCTCCCCGCCATTATCAAGCGGATCCCATTCAAACCATCAAGACCAGCGTTTTCGGAGCTCTCCATTTGCTCGGTCTTGCCAAGCGATTGCAATGCAAGGTGTTTCAAGCATCCACGAGCGAAGTGTATGGCGATCCTCATTTCCATCCGCAAAAAGAAGAATATTGGGGCAATGTCAACCCTATTGGTTTTAGATCTTGCTATGATGAGGGGAAACGGTGCGCAGAGACCCTCTTTTTCGACTACAAGAGGACCAGTTTAGTCCCGATTAAGGTGGCTCGTATTTTTAA
Source organism: Chlamydiota bacterium (assembly GCA_027451585.1). Classification (GTDB taxonomy): domain Bacteria; phylum Chlamydiota; class Chlamydiia; order Chlamydiales; family SM23-39; genus DAIDHZ01. Next base: position 486 of record DAIDIZ010000060.1, on the reverse strand, counting down.
TACATATGGGCCTCGAATGCATCCAAATGATGGTCGGGTAGTCTCTAATTTCATCGTCCAAGCGCTAAAAAATCAGCCGCTTACAATTTATGGCGATGGGATGCAGACTCGCTCGTTTTGCTATGTCGATGATTTGATTGATGTGGTGATCCGGTTTATGGACGCCCCTGAGTCGATTTCTGGGCCGATCAATATCGGGAATCCGACCGAATACCGGGTGCTCGATTTAGCCGAAGAGATCTTGCGTCTCACCGGCTCGAGTTCTCCCATTATTCACAAACCCCTGCCTTCTGACGATCCAAAGCAGCGACGACCCGATATCTCGCTTGCGAGAAATTTGCTCGGTTGGCAGCCCAAAACTTCTCTTGAAGAAGGGCTTAAAGCGACGATCTCTTATTTCGATGGCGTTCTCTCTGCTATCCCGAAATGTGTCTGATAGACTCGTTTTTTGGGCATCTTTGGAGTGGAACGAGTATATACTCGTTC
>DAIDIZ010000059.1 GCA_027451585.1 Chlamydiota bacterium | reverse complement strand
GTCTTCAGGGGGAATAATTACGTGCATCATATTGGTCACTAGCAAAAAAGTAGGACACTGTAACCAATTTAAATTTTTAACTCACCAAAATTTCGGGGTGACTCTGGATGTTTTTTAAGAACCTAGCCGCGCGCAGTATAGTCAAAAATAAACCCGAAGGCGAAAAATTTTTGCAAGTCGTTGCAACTGCATTTTCTTTATAGTCAAAAATAAACCCACACGCTTATATCTTCTAGCAAATCTTGGCACACCACTCAAATTAGCCCCCTGATCAAGCAAATACTTTGCAATGTACCTGTAGCCCTGAGAACAAGCAAAATCGATTGCAGTATCATTGAAGGCATCTCTGTGATTTATATTAGCTCCAGCCCGGATTAATTTAGATATAAGCTCCGATTTTTGAGATTCAGATATTGATTTATCTGGAAAAGACCCACAGGCCTCCATTAAAGGAGTTACTTGGAATTTATTTCCAGCATTGACATCGGCTCCATTTTGGATTAAAAATTCTACCGCAGGGATATGAGAGTGAAATGCTGCGTGGTGAAGCGGCGTGGATCCATCTTGATCCCTAGCATGGATATCAGCTCCAGATCGGAACAATAGTTTTATGATTTCCATATTACCCAGAGCACAGGCCCTACACATCGGAGATTCCGACTTCACATCAACACCCTCTTCAAGCAAATTTTGGACAGCTTCCAAATTGCTATTCAATATCGCCGCACCAAGATGAGTTTGGTCTAATAACAAAGTTCTTGCCCGATCGATCTCTTGTATTTTTGCGGCTCTCTCCATCTGCGAAACACGATTCTCCGCAGAGAATACTTTCGAGGCGCATTCTTTATGTGCATTAATGATGGCCTTAATATCAGCTCCTTTTTGAAGACCTAATACTTTGTACGGATTGAATTTTGTTGAGCTCCATCTTCTAGCGGTTAACATGGACGAAGGATTCAAAAAAATAGATGACCTTATTCCTAACATACACCTCCACTTCTACCAAAAAACATAATAACAAAGATTAAAATTAAAAAAACACAATAAAAAAACGATATAATTTCAATTAATTTACATATATTTCTCAAAAAACGCACAAAGTCGAGATAAGGACTTTTGAACCATTTCCGGTATAAAGTAGTCATACCCGCCCTTGTATTTTGAAGAGATTTAATGATAGCCGAACGCTTTCTTTTATAGGAGGAAGATAAAGTATTTTTTATACCGAATGACAAAAAAGTCTCAAATCACTCTCAGTCAATCGGTTATAATTTCAAAGAGAACTTGAAAAAATAGCCTCGTTCATCCCATAATGGGATCTTCATAGGAAGGAGATTTCATGTCCGTTGCTAAATATTTTTTCGCAGGAACTCTCGTGGTCTTCTGTGGGATCGGGTTCATCGGATACAAGAACCACTCGGCCAAAGAAACGACAAAAGAGAATACCTCTCTTGTCGAAGAAGTAGCTCTTCCTGAGAAAAAAATAGAAGCTCCACCTCCTCCCGCGCCTTCTGTTGTCCTCAAAGAGGTGAAAAAAGACCCTCCTTCCGCTTTGCGTTTCACATCTCCCCATCAAGAAGTCGACCGAGTGGCCCAGCTTTTCGCCCTCGATGGGACCAAACTTCCGATCGTCGAAACAGTTTCCTACACGAGCCGAGTCCCTTGGCTCAAAGGGCGCCCGGCCTGGATCTCTGATTATGCCTCCCACTACGAAACCTCTCGCCACTTCATAGCCCGCAGTTTGAACAAAAAGGCCGACTATTTCCGGCAAAAAGTAGGTCCCGGAGACCGATTCAATGTGTTCAAAAAAGACAAAAATATCCGCTTTCACCTGGCGATAGATCTTTCAAAAAGTCTCATGCGCTTTTCCTACATCGATCTCGATGCAAATGAACGGGTTTTGCTCAAGACCTACCGAGTGGGACTGGGTCGAGTTGACCCTGAGAAAAAATCGGGTTTCCTGACGCCGGTCGGGAAGTATGAGCTAGGAGAGCGAGTAGCCATCTACAAGCCGGGTACGATGGGGGTTTTCCAAGACAAGAAAACCGAAATGATCCAGGTCTTCGGCTCTCGATGGATCCCGTTTGGCAAAGAGATCGAAGGGTGTTCAGAGCCTGCAAAAGGGCTCGGGATTCACGGAGCCCCCTGGGTTCTCGATCCGGCGAGTGGACAGCTCGTTGAAGATGCAAACAAAATTGGGAAATACGATAGCGATGGATGTATCCGCCTCTCTCAAGCCGATATGGAAGAGCTCTTTGCTATTGTCATCACCAAACCAACCACTGTGGAAATAGTCCCCCATTTCGAAGAAGTGACAAGTCCTGGAGTAGAAAAATGACAGTTCTCTCTCATGAAAAGCAAATTTTAGAACTAGAACAAACGCTCCAAAGGCTCAAAGAGCAAAATATCCATAATCCCTTCTTGTCGCCCAAAGAGGTGCACGATATAGAGAACAAACTCGAAGAGATGAAAAGAAGTGTCTATACCGATCTCAAAGCTTGGGATCGCGTTGCCATTTGCCGTCATCCACAAAGACCTCATGCAGTAGACTATATCAATCATTGTGTCGATGAATTCGTCGAGCTCTTTGGTGATCGAACGTTCCAAGATGATCACGCGATCATCGCAGGCATGGGAAAAATCGATGGGCAAAAATTCATGATCATCGGGCAAGAGAAAGGAAATGACACCGAAAGTCGCCTCTATCGAAACTTCGGGATGCCTCACCCGGAAGGATACCGGAAAGCAATGCGGTGCATGCGCCTCGCCGCGAAATTTAACCTCCCCGTTCTCACTCTCCTCGATACGCCGGGAGCCTATCCGGGTCTTGCCGCAGAGGAAAGAGGTCAAGGGTGGGCTATTGCGAATAACCTATGGGAAATGGCCCGCTTGCCTACACCCATCATCGTTCTCGTCATTGGAGAGGGATGCTCAGGGGGAGCTCTCGGAATGGGAGTGGGCGATGTAATCGGAATGCTCGAACATGCCTATTATTCAGTGATTTCTCCTGAAGGATGTGCTTCGATTCTTTGGAAAGACCCGACTAAAAATAATGTCGCAGCAGCAACCCTGAAAATGCATGTTGAAGAGCTCTTAAAACTAGGGGTTGTCGATCACATGATCCGGGAACCTCTTGGCGGGGCTCACAAACATCCGAAGATCGTCTACCAGAACGTGAAAACCTACGTTCATGAGCAATGGGAACGCCTAAAAACAACCCCTATTGACCGCCTCTTAGAAAATCGCTACCAAAAATTCCGAGAAATGGGCAAATTTGAGGAGTATGAAACTACTCCTACTAGCGGCACTCCGCAATAGCCGTCACTTAAGACTTGCGATTCTTTCGGTTTTCACTCTTTTCTTCCTCTCGATTGCCAATTTATCTGAGATGTTTTCAATTGGCCTCATGGCTAATACCGGGGCCGATTTTTTCTCTCTCTTTAGCGATGGTAAACAAGTAAAGAACAAGATCTCTCTAGAGGAGGTCCAAGCGCAGTGGAGCTCGATCGACCTCGATGGGGATGGGACCATTACGAAACAAGAGGCCATCGCCGCGATCAGCCAAAAAAAGGTCGACAATCCGCTCGTTTGGGTTGTCAACAAAGTCTCCCCTGAATTTGATATCGAAAAAAACTTCTCTGTTCTGATCCTCTTTTTAATAGGGATTGCCCTCTTCAAAGCGATCTCTCTTTTTTCATCGCGCTATGTAACCCAGCTTCTTTCCATCCGAGTAACCCGGGATTTAAGACAACAATACTTCGAACACATTCAGTCACTTCCGTTGAGTTTTTACCAAGAACAGAATTTGGGGAGCCTTTCTTCGAGAGCTGTTGGTGACGCAGGCCAAATCGCCTCCTCTCTCAACTCGTGTCTCACCAACTATCTCCAAACTCCTTTCACTATTTTGTCAGCACTCCTCGCCTGTTTTTACATCTCATGGGAACTCTCTCTCATCATCTTTTTAGGGCTCCCCTTGATCATTCTTCCTGTCATTTTCTTAACGAAGAGAGTAAAACGAATCTCGCGACAAATCCAACGCAACCAAGAGTCGTTCACTTCGGTTTTGCTCGATTTTCTCTCTGGGATTCAAACAGTGAAGATCTTCGCAATGGAGGCCTTTTCCCTCAAGAAATACAAAGAGCAAAACGACCAGATGGCGCTTCTAGAGAGCAAGAGCGCCAAATATGGACTCCTCACAAGGCCCCTTCTCCATATGATCGCCACTTCGTGCCTTGCCGTCGTAGTCCTCTTTGGTCTTTATACCCTCCATATGACGGTTGGAGAACTCCTCATGTTTTGTGGGCTTCTCCACCAATTTTACGAGCCGGTAAAAAAATTTGCCGAGGAGAACGCTAACGTCCAAAAAGGAATTGTAGCAGCTGAGAGGATGTTTGAAGTGCTCCATCTAAAACCGCAGATTTTCGACCAAGACGGAGCGCTCCATTTAAACACTTTTAAAAACATCATTGAGTTTGATCGGGTTTGGTTTAAATACCGGGATGAATGGGTCTTAAAAAACATCAGCTTCTCAGTTAAACAAGGAGAAGTAGTGGCAATCGTCGGAGCAACAGGATCGGGCAAGTCGACCCTTGTCCAGCTCCTTCCCCGCCTCTACGATATCCAACAAGGAGAGATTCGGATCGACGGGATCCCCATCCATGCCCTTACGCAGAGATCGCTCCGCGACCAGATCGCTTTTGTTCCCCAAAAGCCGTTTCTCTTCTTCGACACGGTTGCCGAGAACATCGCCTTTGGAAGAAGTTTTCCTCGAGAAGAGATTGAAAAGGCGGCTAAAAAAGCGCACGCCCATGAATTCATCAAAGATTTGCCGAAACAATACGACACACTTCTAGCGGAGATGGGAAAAACCCTGTCGGGAGGTCAACAACAACGCCTTGCAATCGCCCGAGCACTCGTGAAAAAGGCTCCCATCCTCGTCATGGACGAAGCCACATCTTCTCTCGACGCCATTTCAGAAAACAAGATCAAACAGGCCATTTGCGACCTCCAAGGAGAGGTAACCCAAATCTTAATCGCGCACCGTCTCTCGACGATCGAACACGCTGACCGGATTATCTTCCTTGATCGAGGAGAGAAAATCGGCGACGGTTCGTTGCTAGAGCTCCTCGAAACGTGCCTCCCTTTCCGAATCCTTTGGGAAACCTATCACCGGTCTACAGAGAGAACCCATTCACCGGGTTAAGTTTTTTGCCATTTTTCTAAAGATGAAAAAGTGAAACGGGGTCAAGCCATACCAATAGAGTCTTCCCCAAAGGCCTCTGGGTCGAAAGAGGGCTGTTTGAACAAGCTCTTTTTCTTTGACCACAAATTGGAGCCAGGCTTCGCCGGGTAGCTTCATCTGTGCATAGAGGATGAGCTGCCCCTTTTCCTTATCGGCCTTCACCACCCGCCAGAAATCGATCGAGTCGCCCACCTCAATTTCGGTCGGATGGCGTCTTCCCCGATTCATTCCCGTTCCCTTCAAAACCTGATCGATCACGCCCCTTATGCGCCAAGCCCAATTGACTCCATACCAGCCCGTTTTTCCTCCGATGCTCCAAATCCGATCAATCACAGCCTCACGTGAAATCCTCAAAGGGACACGCTTTTCATCTTTTAAACACCCCTCTTCTGGCATTTGAATAAACTGTTTCACATCGGGATTTTTTTCATCTAAAAGCCATGCATCCATCCAAGAAGAGAGCACCTCGTTTTGCGCAATTTTCTCAAACGCTTTTTTCAACGATTCCTCAAATGAGAGAAGAGAAGAAGGTAGGAGGCTTCGGATTTTTTGATCGTGGCAGACAGAATCATAGCGCATGCTTTCAACGAGATAGTAACAAAGAGAAAACCGGACCGAAGTGACAAAGACAAGCCAATAACTCGATAGGCGAGGAGTAAGGAAAGGAATCTCGATGATTCTCCTCTTGAGGTGACGAAACGCCGCATAGCGAAGAAGCAACTCTTTAAAACTCATCACCTCTGGCCCTCCGATATCGTATGTCCCATTGAACATCTCTTTTTTGAGCAACGCATGAGATAAATAGAACAAGACATCGCGAACCGCAATCGGTTGGCAAAGACTTTTCACCCACCGAGGGGCAACCATCACTGGGAGTTTCTCGACGAGATCCCGGATGATTTCAAAGGAAGCGCTTCCCGATCCAATGATGAGGCTCGCCCGCAAAACCGTCACAGGGAAAGGCCCCTTCTTCAACACTTCTTCCACATTCTTTCTCGAACGGAGATGGACCGATAACGCCCCCTCCTCTTGAAAGATCCCCCCTAAATAAATAATCTGCTGACACGAAGTTACGCGCAAAAGCTCGATGAAATCGGCTGCTGTTTCCCCCTCTTTTGTCAGCAAGTCGTCTACTTTTTGCGCCATGGAATGGACTAAATAATAGGCCGCATCGAGGTCCATTGGAATCGGATCAACGTGCGCAAGGTCCAATAAATCCCCATGAATTACGTGAAGACGCGGATGGTCAATAATCCCAATCGATCGCCCCCGGACCCGCGCCAACGCATACACCTCATGCCCTAATTCCAGAAGCTGAAAAATGAGCCGCTTCCCGATGAAGCCAGTAGCTCCAGTGAGCAAGACTTTACTCATGCAAGACCCTATTGTATGGTATCACCCGAAAAATCAGATTCTTAAGCTGCGCCAAGGGGCCAAATTTTCGAGATCCCAACTGCCTTTGTCCTAATTTACTAAGGCAGTTGCCATCATGGAAATGAGGCCCCTTTCGCGCAGCTTAAAAACCGATTCTTCAGGTTGTTTCGGTATAACTCCAATTTTTTTTATTGAAGATCTGATAGCTTTAAAATCGGCTTGCTTGGGCCATTTTGGAGTGGAACGAGTATATCTCTTTTGGTAAGGATAGGCTTCTTTGAGCCTTTCATCCACAACCCTCGGACTACATACCCACAATACTGAAATACATCCCGCCCACTCCATCTGGGGTTAATACAACTAGCAACTCTTCCTTTTTTGTCTTTGTAAAAAAGGTCCATTTCTGAATTTTATTACCATCCTCTATCTTTTCTTTCTCGATATAGACATGAAACGGAGAGGGAAGTACTTGGATTTTAGGTGCGCATTGAGCAATTGTCATAATATCCTTAAATAAAATGGCAGAGATCATCTCCTCGGGTTCTTTTGTTATGTATAACATCTGAGTGTTTTTTTGATTAACTATAAACTCTGCATAATAAGAAACGTTGTTCTGTTCGATTCGGACTATTATAGCTTCCAGAGCGCGTCCAACGGGAAATAGAAAGAACTCTCTTCCGTCTTCAACATAAGGATGAAGGCTGTAAAAGGATAAGTATTGGACAATATTTTCAATATCATCTGCGTCATGTTGCTCTGTATAGGTTCGTTTATTAGACCTATTGTTTTCACCAGCATTTAAACAAGAAAAGCACGTTAAAAACGCTGCGATATACCGGAGTAATGGAATCATATATCCCCATCCTTAGAAGTTTTGAAAAGAGAGTCTACCATAACAGAAATTTTTGGTATGTGTTCACAAGAAAAAAAATTATATCCTCGCTCCACTCCAAAGTGAACTAAGAAATCCGAATTTAAAGGGCTTTGTTGCGCAATTCCTCGTGAAGCATCTAGGATGCTATACTGCGCGCGGCTAGGTTCTTAAAAAACATCCAGAGTCACCCCGAAATTTTGGTGAGTTAAAAATTTAAATTGGTTACAGTGTCCTACTTTTTTGCTAGTGACCAATATGATGCACGTAATTATTCCCCCTGAAGAC
>DAIDIZ010000058.1 GCA_027451585.1 Chlamydiota bacterium | reverse complement strand
GCATTAAAAACAATTTTTCAAAAGGTGCTCTCTGTACGTAGGAGAGCTTACCGCTTTCGTTTGTTTTGTCGCTTTTCCCTTTTTGGTTGTCTTGTCTCGAGAGAGAACCCCAAGCGCAACCTTTCTCATGAGTGACAAATTAGCGGCTCCCTTTTTTTTCTAATGTCTCATTGTGAGCTGCGTCAATACCTCGAAATTGAACTTCATCAGCTTCTTTAAATAACAGCTTTATATTCTCTAATAAACTAGACTGATTCTCTTTCACAGGCAACGCATAATCTGCTTTCTTCTCAATGATAGATTTCACAGATGTTTTTTGGGTATGAATGGCGTCCGCTGTGATAACTGAGCCCTTGATTTCTAATTGATCAATAAGATCTGGAAAGGCGGTAATTTCATTCGATTTTCGATCTACAGCCACCTGACCTAAACAAACGCCATCTTCAACACTCCATGCATGAAGCAAATGTAGAGGATGGTCTGTATTCCAGCCTCTAGAACCACGAAGAGTTTTCCCGTCGAGGGCAATCGTCCCAATCTTTTTCGCATGATCTCTGAATTGAAGGAGCAAAGGTTGTAGCTTCGCTGTTGGAATCAGAGAAATAACCCTTTCAAGGGTCCATTTTGAAGGAATCCCTTCGGAAATATCTACGTAACAGCTGAGCCATTTACGAAAGTCTTCTCCAGCTGCCAGATAATGCATTTCTTCCCAATTTGTCGCCCCACACAGAACCGTTGTAAATACAATGAATAAAATGGTGGTTACTGAATATCGTGTATTACACGATACCTCTCGAGGATCTTCAACTTTTTCAAAAATTGCTATCCGAGGTTCATCTGCTTGCGGATGATGAAACGTTTTCGGTTGAATATGTGCTGGCACTCGTCCTCTTTTTTGTCCCATTAGGATACTCCTTTCGGGTCAAAAAATCTGCCATAACTTTCTCTATATACTCAAAATTTTGTTTTAATGCTCGGCCACCTGGGGAGCCCCATTTCTTCATTGAATTTCACTCTCTTTCTGTGTTACCCTTTGTTCCTTTAAATTCCTTGATTTGACGACCCATGTTTTATTACGACAGAAAGTACATCCGAAACTTCAGCATCATCGCCCACATCGACCATGGGAAGTCCACGCTCGCTGACCGGCTCTTGGAACTAACCCACACAGTCGCCTCTCGCGACATGCAAGAGCAATTTCTCGATAACATGGATCTCGAACGGGAACGGGGGATCACTATTAAGGCACGCCCGGTCACGATGTATTACACGGCTAAAAACGGCCACACCTACCAAATCAATCTCATCGACACTCCTGGCCACGTCGACTTCTCCTACGAGGTCTCTCGCTCTCTCTCCGCCTGCGAGGGGGCCCTTCTCGTCGTGGATGCAGCTCAGGGTGTTCAAGCTCAAACCCTTGCAAACGTCTATCTAGCCATCGATCGAAATCTGGAAATTTTACCTGTGATCAATAAGATTGACTTGCCTGCTGCTGACCCTGAATCGGTGAAAAAGCAGATCGAAGAAATCATTGGCTTGGATGCCTCGCATGCGCTCCAAATTTCAGCAAAAACGGGGATTGGGATGGGCGATGTTCTCGAAAGAATCATCACCGATATCCCGTGCCCGAAAGAGCCTCAAGATTCTTCTTTACGAGCCCTGGTGTTCGACTCTCATTATGATCCCTACCGAGGGGTGATGGTTTACATCCGGGTGATGACGGGCGAAGTCTCGAAAAAATCGATCATTCGGTTCATGGCGATCGACAAACATTTTGAAGTGGGTGAGGTCGGGGTCTTTGCCCCCAATGAGAAACCAACCGAAATATTGCGCGCAGGCGAGGTGGGGTATTTTGTTGCCAATATCAAGAATACAAGCGATGTGAAGATCGGCGATACGGTGACTCTCCATAAATTTCCAGCCCCATCTCCCCTCCCAGGATTTAAAGTCATTGCTCCCGTAGTCTTTGCTGGAATCTACCCTGTCGACTCGTCGGACTTTGAGGCTCTGCGCGATGCGCTTGCCAAATTGCAACTCAATGATTCGGCTCTCCATGTCGAGCAAGAGAGTAGTTTGGCTCTGGGATTTGGATTTCGATGTGGGTTTTTAGGTTTGCTCCACCTGGAAATCGTCTTTGAGCGTTTGAGCCGCGAATTTGATCTCTCTATCATTACTACAGCGCCAAGCGTCATCTATCGGTTCCACTTGAATAACCAAGAAGTGCTCAATATCGATAACCCTGCCCGTTATCCAGACCCTTCTCATATCGACTACGTGGAGGAACCTTGGGTCAAAGTTCACATCATGACTCCAACAGAGTATCTTGGGGCCATTATGTCTCTTTGCACAGAAAAACGGGGAGAACAGACAAAAACAGAATCGATGACCGGTTCGAGGCTCCTTCTCACGTATCTTCTCCCCATGAATGAGATCATCACCAATTTCAACGACAGACTCAAATCAATCACAAAAGGTTATGGCTCCTTTGACTATGAATCTGATCAATACCGGAAAAGCGATATCGTGAAACTCGAAATTCGGGTCAATGAAGAGCCGGTAGATGCTTTCTCCTGCCTTGTCCACCGGACCAAGTCAGAAGCAAAGGGGAGAGCCATTTGCGCAAAACTCAAAGAGGTGATCCCTCAACAACTCTTCAAAGTTCCCATCCAGGCAGCCATCGGGGGAAAAATCGTCGCCCGAGAAACCATTAGCGCTCTCACGAAAAACGTCACCGCCAAATGTTACGGGGGAGAAATCACTCGTAAACGAAAACTGTGGGAAAAGCAAAAAGAGGGAAAGAAGAAAATGAAGGAGATTGGGAAGGTCAATATCCCTCAAAACGCCTTCATGGAAGTCCTCAAAGAAGATTGATTTGGCAACCTTCCCCTCACAAGCTCTTCACACGTTGTATGTGCTCGAGCTGACAGAGCCGCCGGTACCGGTCCAATTGGTATGAAAAAATTGCCCTCGTGGCTTGTCGACTCTCTCATAGGTGTGGGCACCAAAGTAGTCGCGCTGGGCTTGCAATAGATTGGCAGGCAGTGTCGCGCTGCGATACCCGTCAAAAAAGGTGAGGGCCGTCGCAAAACAAGGGACGGGGATCCCTAGAAGAACCCCTTCAGAGACCACTTTTCTCCAACCGTTTAAGGCTTGCGTCACTTCTCCAATGAAGAAAGGGTCTAAAAGAAGGCTCAAGAGGGTCGGATTTTTGTCGTAGGCTTCCTTGATTTTGCCTAAAAATTTACTCCGGATGATGCAGCCGCCGCGCCACATGAGGGCGATCGAACCGTAATTGAGGTGCCACCCGTTTTCTTGCGAGGCTTGTCTCATGAGCATAAACCCTTGGGCATAACTCATGATTTTCGATGCGTAGAGAGCGCTTTGAATCGCTTCAATAAAGAGAGCCCGGGGCAACGAAAGGGTATGAGCAGAATCGGCATACTTTTGGCTTGCAGAGACTCTCTCTGTTTTGAGCGAAGAAAGACATCTAGCAAACACCGCCTCTCCAATCAAAGTGAGCGGCATCCCTCGATCAAGAGCGTCAATCCCTGTCCACTTCCCTGTCCCTTTTTGCCCCGCTACATCGAGAATCTTTTCGACAAGGGGTTTCCCATCGGTGTCTTTTTTGCTGAAGATATGGGCTGAGATCTCCACTAAATAACTATCTAGAACGCCTTGGTTCCAGTGTTGAAATGTTTTAGAAAGCTCGTCAAAGGACATCCTGGCTCCCTTGTGCAGGAGATCGAAAGCCTCACAAATAAGCTGCATGTCACCGTATTCAATCCCATTGTGAACCATCTTGACGTAATGGCCAGCGCCCCCTTCCCCTACCCAATCGCAGCAAGGCTTTCCGTCGTCTGACTTCGCCGCAATCGCTTGGAAGATCGGCTTCACATGAGGCCACGCTTCGGGATTGCCCCCTGGCATGATCGAAGGCCCGTGTCTGGCCCCTTCCTCACCTCCGGAAATCCCTGTTCCAATAAATAAAATCCCTTTTTCTTTAAGAGAGAGATAGCGTCTCTGGCTGTCTGGGAAATGGCTGTTGCCTCCATCGATGATGATGTCCCCTTTTTCCAGATGAGGGAGAAGCAAATCGATGAATTCATCAACAGGATATCCCGCCTTCACCATCAACATGATTCTGCGAGGTCTCTTGAGACTTGCAACAAAAGCAGAGAGCTCTTGAAATCCGAGAATCGATTTTCCTCTGGCCGGCCCTTTCATAAACTCATCGGTCTTCGCATAGGTACGATTGAAGACAGAGACGGTGTATTTGTGATCCGCCATGTTGAGAACAAGGTTTTGCCCCATAACGGCAAGACCGATAAGACCGATATCTGCTTGCATACTCTCTCCTATTGCGATTCTCTTTCAAGGTTCGTAGATTCAAAAGAATGGGATGCGCTTTCAATCAAAAAGGCGGCGAGCGACTCGTCTCCTTCGAATTGCATCTCTACGTTCATCTTACCATCTTTTGTGGGTGTAGAACAAGTGATCAACACATAACACGCACAATTTTCTCCAATTGCTTGGGAAATCTTTTCTCTTTCAAGACGCACAACCTTACGGCCCATCTACACCCTGCTTAAAATGTTGACCCGAATGAATCTCATAAAATGCATTTCTGTGCAATGGCTAACTTTTTTTCAAGAGGCCAAACCGCCCAAGAAAAAAAGGATATCTCTTGAAAGCGCCTTCTGCTTCGATTAAAATAGCCTTTGCACAAGGAGCCTCGCTATGAACCTGGTAAAGAGAATTTTTCTTTTCGTCGCACTGAACCTACTCGTGATCTTGATGGTCACTCTCATTCTCAATATTTTCCACGTACAGCCCTACCTGACTGATCACGGAATCGACGTCCCCTCCCTTCTATTTTTTTGCCTGATCTGGGGAACCGTCGGTGCATTCATCTCTCTGGCTTTGTCGCGCGTAATGGCCAAATGGATGCTCGGGGTCTCCCTCATCGATCCTGAAACAAGGGACCCTTCGTTAAAAAAAATTCTTGATCTCGTCGAATCTCTCTCCCACAGAGCGGGCATCCCGATGCCTCAGGTGGGCATTTACCATTCCAATGAAGTCAACGCCTTTGCCACAGGCCCCACCCAAAGACGGTCGCTTGTCGCCATCTCGTCAGGTCTTTTGCAGAGAATGGATCAAAAAGAGATAGAAGGGGTCTTAGGCCACGAAATCTCCCACATTGCCAATGGAGACATGGTGACGATGACCCTTTTGCAAGGGGTAATCAACGCTTTTGTGATGTTCCTCGCTCGTATTCTAGCCTCTCTACTATCTGGTTTTGGCCGGAATCGACAAGGAAACCAAGGGGGAAGCTTGATGAGCTATATGCTGTTTACCTATCTCTTTGAAGCCGTCTTCATGTCTCTTGGTTTCTTGGTGATCGCCGCCTTTTCTCGCTACCGCGAATTTCGAGCCGATAGAGGAGGCGCCCAACTGGCTGGCAAACAATCGATGATTAGCGCTTTGGAAAAACTCGCCTCCTTCAAACACAACGAAGATCCAAAGCAAAATCAAGCTGTTGCCGCCTTTAAAATCGCTCGATCGAATAAAAAGGGCTTCTTCGCTCTCTTTTCTACTCACCCCCCTCTAGAAGAGCGGATCGAACGGCTCGAAAGATTGGATATCTAAATGACGAAAGTGGTCGTCGGCATGTCGGGGGGAGTCGACTCCTCCCTTTCAGCAGCTCTTCTCAAAGAAGAAGGGTATGAGGTTATTGGCCTTTTCATGAAAAATTGGGAAGAGGTGGATGAGAGGGGTGTCTGTAAATCCTCTTTTGAATATGAAGACGTCATCACCACATGCCAAAAGCTCGACATCCCCTACTACAGCATCAACTTCGTCGAAGGGTACAGAGAGAGAGTCTTCGCCTCGTTTCTCTCTGATTTAAAAAAAGGGCTTACACCCAATCCCGATATCTTGTGCAATCGAGAGATCAAATTCGATCTCTTCCTTGAAAAAGCAATGGGGCTCGGCGCCGATTTCTTGGCAACAGGCCATTACGCCCGATTGAATGACCACAAGCAGCTCCTCAAAGGGATCGACCCCAATAAAGATCAGAGCTATTTTCTTCATGCTGTGAAAAAAAAGGCTTTTGAAAAAGTCCTCTTTCCCGTCGGTCATCTCACCAAAAAAGAGGTGCGCGCTCTCGCTCAAAAATATCAACTTCCAACGGCTGCTAAAAAAGATAGCACCGGAATTTGTTTCATCGGGAAACGGGATTTCAAACCGTTTGTATCTGAATACTTAGGCTACAAAAAAGGGCCCTTTCAAACGCTCGACGGTAAACAGGTGGGGTATCACGATGGGGCTGCCTATTACACCATCGGACAAAGACGAGGCTTAGGACTTGGAGGCGAAGGAGAGGCTTGGTACGTAGTGGGCAAAGACATCGTCGCCAACATTGTCTTCGTCGAGCGCGGAGAGAATCACCCAGCCCTCTTTGCCCCGTCGCTAAAGGCCCACCAATTCACTTGGATCGACGAGAAGCCTCCCACCTTTCCTTATCGATGCCAGGCCAAAATTCGGTATAGACAGGACGAACAAAGCTGCACCCTCTTGCCTCTAGAAGGAGAAACAGCAACGGTCACCTTTGACACACCCCAAAGAGCGATTACCCCCGGACAGTCTATTGTCTTCTATCAAGGAGATCTCTGTCTCGGAGGCGCTATCATCAGATGAGCTGCATACAAGAAACAACTCCTTTACTACGTGGGTATGTCCCCCAGCAGAACCCCCTCAGCAGAACATCTGGTCTAGGGGGAAAACTGGATATTCACTGTCAGATGCTCATCACCCAGTTTCTTCCTTCAACCGATCTCATCAACACAGAGATTGCCCATTTTTTTGATTTGAGTGGGTGCGATGAAGACGATTATGAGCTGCGCAACCGGCAGGTGCGAGATTATCGCCGTGAAGTATTTAGAGACTTTTTACAGAAATTCCAGGAAGCGCAACAGTCGATATTTCCATGCTTCCTACAGATTTCCTGATTGCCAACGCAGCCCAGCGTATCCACATAGAAAAAGGGTGAACAACGGACATAATCCATTTTCTATCCCTCATCCAAAAATAGAGGCGACCATTCAGGCCGGACTCCCTATTCTTGAAAAAATAAGCAGAAATTGTTTCGCCGTCAGAACGGAGATTCAGTGCGCCACAAATCAAGGGTTTCCTCTTGCAGCATTTCTTTTACTCGCTCCAGAAGGTAACTCTACTCTGAGTGAAGAAAACTCCAGACAGGTTACACTCGAAAAAGCTCTTGAAGAATATTGGAAAAATCCCATTTCACTCGATCAACTGATTGGGTCTCTTTTTAACCTTCCTAAAATAGCAGACAATTCTATTGATTTGCCAACCCAACATAAAATTGAGGCCATTGTCAAAACGGGACTCCATGCCTATTTAGGCCAATTTATCCCAAAACTTGATCTCGATTCCTTTGACGAAGATGAGATGCGTCTTTTATTGCGTACTCTCGATATGTTAGGCCATTTGTTCTACCACACATCTAAAACATGGTTTTCTCTCGCCGACCCCTCGCTTCTCGATAAAACCCTCCATCACGTCATGCAAAAGACGGCTCTTTATCCAAATCTGGCGAAAAGAGTCGCTATATTGGATCGGTTATATACGCTTGAAAAATTCGACAAATCTTTTCAAATATACCCAGGATCGATCCTCCTCCTTTCTACAGTTGCTTGGTGTATTTCCATAGCAGTGGCAACCATCTGGGCAACAACATCCACTACGCCCCCTATTTTAGGAACGATCTTTGACAATACGGGAATTGCTCTGCTTTCCTCGCTGTCTTTCGTGATTTTTTACTCGTTATTGATCTGCGGCTGCAGGTACAGAATCTCAAGAAATCTTACTGACTGGCCTCTAAAGAAAAATTGACAAATAGTCTCTCAAGAATCAAAAATGGCTTCACGCATGAGCAAGGAACCTAAGTATCAGGTCTTGGACTCATACAGCAAGATAGAAGTGCGCCTGTATGACCCTTTTATAGTGGCCGAAGTGGAAATGACGGGCACGAGAAAAGAGGCTATTCGATCCGGCTTTAAAATTTTATTCAATTATATCTCCGGGCAAAATAGCACCTCTACGAAAATCCCTATGTCCATCCCCGTGACTGAGCAAAAGGTCAATGATCGGTGGAAAATCCGATTCATGCTGATCCAGTCCTCCTATTTAAAAGACCCTCCTCACCCCAACCACCCTCTCATTCAAATCCTCTCCATTCCGCACAAAAAATTTGCGGCGATTCGCTTTTCAGGAATCCCAACTGATAAAAAGCTCGCAAAGGC
The DNA here is from genome assembly GCA_027451585.1 of Chlamydiota bacterium. Classification (GTDB taxonomy): domain Bacteria; phylum Chlamydiota; class Chlamydiia; order Chlamydiales; family SM23-39; genus DAIDHZ01. Next base: position 2,772 of record DAIDIZ010000058.1, on the reverse strand, counting down.
TACACAAGAACTCCTCGGGTTTGCTAAATCCCGTCAATGGAATCTAGGGGAAAACCCCTTATTTGCCTTCTATAACCCCCCTTGGACACTTCCTTTTTTCAGAAGAAACGAAGTGCTGGTAGAAATCGTATGAACTTCATCAAGCTGTATCTCGTCTCGCTTCCTATTTTTTTCGCAATCGATCTCCTCTGGCTGGGGTTGATTGCAAAAAACCTCTACAAAGAACAAATCGGCCATCTCATGACGCAAGACATACGATGGGGGGCAGCTCTTCTTTTTTACTCTCTTTACCTATTAGGACTCCTCTTCTTTGCCACATGGCCCGCATGGAAAAATGATAGCTGGTCACAAGCCCTCCTTTATGGAGCCTTTTTCGGATTCATCTGTTACGCTACATATGATCTCACCAACCTCGCCACCTTAAAAAACTGGCCCCTTAAAATCGTGTTCTGCGATCTCCTGTGGGGAACTTTTATTTCTGGCATGGTCTCATGGATCACTTTTTGGCTGGGGAGACTGTGGCTACACTCTTATCATTAAACACGCCCTCTACCGAAGTCTTTCTGCTCAGCGCCTTTTTACTTCTCCTTCATGTCTTTATTTGGACAACTGTTTCCCTCTCCAAAAAAAGAGCGGATGTAGCCGATATAGCGTGGGGACTTGGATTCTTCGTCGTTGCTTGGAGCTCCTTTCTCCTCTCTGCTTTTTCTTATCCTTCCCTCCTCATCACCTTGATGGTGACTTTATGGTCTTTGCGCCTCTCGATCCACATCGCCCGAAGAAACTGGAATCGAAAAGAAGATTTCCGTTACGAAGAGCTAAAACAAAATTGGACAAATCACTTCCGCCTACGGCTTCTTCTTCAAGTTTTTCTCCTCCAAGGGGTTATTCTTTACATCATCGCTCTCCCCATTTTGTGGATAAATACCCACCCTCAAGAAATCAGCTGGAATACGCTTCAAGTAGCTTTTCCCATTTGGTTGGCCGCCTTTTTGATCGAAGCGATAGCCGACGTGCAACTGCTTCAATTTCAAAAAAAAAGGGAATCAAAGGGGAAGCTTCTCACAACAGGATTATGGGGTTTTGTCCGTCATCCCAACTACCTGGGAGAGATTATCCAGTGGTGGGTTTTCTGGATCCTTTCGGCCCACTTCTTTCTTTTGATTAGCCCTCTACTCATCACGTTTTTGATTGTCAAGGTCTCAGGGATAGCTCCCCTTGAAAAGAAAATGCAAAACCACCCCGATTTTCCTAAGTACGCAGCCACAACCCCGTCACTCATCCCCTTTTCTCTTGTCAATGGAGCCCTTTACACTCTCGGTTGGATCCTCATTGTCTATTGGGGCGGAAGAGACTCCAATTGGATTCCCCTTACGATCTTTTGCGTTCTTTACGGTACGCAACTCTTTCTTTTTTCTCGCTACGAGAAAAAGAGCCTGCCCATTTCTCCGATTTTGTCCATCTACGCCCTCTTTTTTGGATTTGTTCAGGAAATGGTTTTGACCCATGCCCATCTTCTCCACTATCCTCATCAGGGATTCTTTCCCCCTTTATGGCTCCTTTCTCTTTACCCTCTCTTCGCCCTTAATCTGAACTGCTCTCTTCTGTTCATCAATAACAATCTTTTCCTCTCTTTTTTCCTTGGAGGGGGGGGAGCTCTCCTCTCTTATTTCTGCGGAGAAAAATTTGGTAGTGTCTCCCTTCTTTCTCCTTTTTCCTATGGGGCGATCTTTGTATCCTGGGGCCTTTATTTAAGCTTCATTGTATGGGTAAATAGGCACCTAAAAAGCCTTTGGCTCCGCTATACCGATCCTACCCGTTTAGAAACCCCTCTTAGAGTATTTTTTGACGAAAAATGCCCTGTCTGTGCAGCCGAAATGAGAAACCTCAAAAAGAGACGGCAAACAGGGAAAATTCTCTATGACTCTATTCGCTCAGAACAATGTGTTGTAAAGTACGAGGAGGCAATAAAAAAAATCCACGCAATGGACGCAAACGGAAACCTTTTCACAGGGATTGATGCTCTCTCTGAAATCTACGCCAGGAGCCATCTTTTATCTCTCGCCATCCTCTTGCAGGCCCCTCTGCTTCGCCCCCTTTTTCATGTAGCGTATACCATCTGGGCGAAGTTGCGCCAGAAAGTAGCCTGAATTCATGTTCCCAATTGCTCGTCCCAAGCACCCCCTTTGTTCAACCGATAAAACCGGAGATCGGTCGGATCCATCACAACGAGCTTCACCCATTCGTTGAAGAAGAGCTTCTGCAAGATTGAATGTTTTTCGATGATTGGATCAATCCTTGTTCTCGGGGCGAACACAACGGTAAGCAATCGGATGGGGATGTGATAAGGCTCATGGTCATTTGCATAGATCGATTGAAGGGGCAGGCCATGCATCAAATCACCCCCATTTCCTTGCATGACTCCGATTTTCCCCACGATATTTTGCGTCACTTTACTTCCACTTCCAAACAAGACAGGATCAAAGGTAGAGAAGAAATACTGCATATTGATCCATTCAGCAACCACCATCGGAGCAGTAAGAATTGTCTCTAGAAACTTTCCCTCTTCATCTGACGTCCAGTCATATGAATGTAAAAAGGCTCTTCCCTCGAGGTTGAGAGATTCTGTCAAGGCAAAGCAACAGTTTTTCTGTAAATTCGATCTTCTCCCTCTTTTCACCTCTCACGTTTAATTATTTTCTGAGCCCGGATTTAATAGAGGACTCATGTCTAAATATTGCTTTCCAGTCACCCACTCCTCGTGGATTTCTA
>DAIDIZ010000057.1 GCA_027451585.1 Chlamydiota bacterium | reverse complement strand
TTGACCTTCGCGTTAACTTCTGGCAACGTCGACGACAGGAAGCCGGTTCCAGGACTTGCCAAGAATTTGTGGGGGAAATGCTTCGGAGATAAGGGGTATCTCTCGAACAAGCTTTTTGAGGCGTTATGGGAAAAGGGTGTGGAATTGATTACCAGATTACGAAAGGGCATGCATAACAAACTGATGTCTCTTTGGGATAGGGTGTTGCTTCGAAAGCGAGGTCTGATAGAAAGTGTCCACAATAAACTCAAAAATGGCTTTCAGATTGAGCACCATCGCCATCGAAGCCCAAGCAACTTCCTAGTCAACCTATTGAGCGGTCTCGCAGCTTATTGCCAAGATCCAGATAAACCGAGCTTGCGTATGACCAAAACAGAGAAAGTTCTCATAGAGAAAGCCGCGGCGTAAGGGTTATCCAAAACTCGCGTTTTCTTAAGACCCGGAGTTTTGAATTATTTCCGATATAAATGGTGTCTTTCTACAATTCTCTGGAAAATGCTAGCTCCCAAGAACAATAATAAGCAGATAATTGTTGTTTGGTAGTAAGATGGAGTGATTAATTTTAGGATAAAAGCGCCGATGATCAAAGAGACTGCTTCGGACAAATCGATCATCGCTGCGCCAAGAGCTCTTTTACGAGATCCGAACATTGTGATCAGCGCATCTGCCACAAAAGGATGATACAACCCGCCCACTACGCAATAGTAAGTCATGATATTTGCATAGGTCGCTTTGTGCCCAAATATAGAGAAGCTCTGCTCCACTAAAGCAACCATCATCATGCATGCTCCCACTACGTAGGCTAAGGTAACGACGGAAGTGTGGGGCAATCTTTTGTAGAGCATGGCGCTTGCATATCCGGTGAGGAGGCCGATGTTGGATAGGGTAATCCACGATTCGGGATGCGTGTTATCAAATCGAACGCTTCCTAAAATCGTTCGAATGGTCGTCTCTGCTAGGATAAAAGCGAAGATTGTGTAGACGATTTTTTTCCCCATTCCGTAAAAATAGTCCGATGTATGGGTTTCGTGAGAATGGGAAAAAATGTCTTTTTTGTCTTTAAATAAAAAATAAATAAACAGGATATTAATGGAAAATAATATTATATTTAATGTTGCTGTGGTGTTTGATTTTATTTCGGGTACACTCAGCCATCCAAAAACAATCCATGGAATGGCTTTGATGATGAAGGGGATTGCCATGAGTTTGAGTGGAGAATATTGGGGGAAATTGTCTAAAAGGGAAGCTCTTGTGACCGAGATGGGATTAAATACGAGGGCGGTGAAGAGCAATGTCCAGAAGTTAAATCCAAAGAAGTAGAGGATGCAAACAGCGCTTAAGCCGAATATGTGACTGGCAAGAAGGGCTTCTTTCCTGTAATTTTTGTCGGAAACGTAGGCAAAAAGATAGGCGGGAACGAAATGGGCAAATCTTAAGATGGCATAGGAATAAAAGATGGTGGCTTTAGAATAGATAAACATTTGGACATTTATCCATTCGAAAATCAAGACGGCTAACAGTACAGGGATCCCAAAGATAATGATCTGATACATGGAATTCTGTATACCACGCTCTGTCTAAAATTCAAATGAAGAGAAGAATATTCCGGAAAAGAGAATTGTGTTTTATTGAAAAAGCTGAGAGAGGGCTTTGTGGGCCCTCTCTAAGAGTTGATTTAAGAAGGTTATTTGCTTCTGTATTTTGTCAAAGCCTCTGATGCGCCTTCCATGTATGCAGTCGAATCTTTGTCCTCTTGATATTTTTTCAAAAGAGTGGTCATTTCAGCTGTATACTCTGGGTCCTGCGCAAGAGTTTGGAGATCTAGTTGTTCGATTGTTCTTTTTACTTCAGAGAACATATTTGATAAAAAGTGTTCAAAATCGCAATCTTGACTTTGATCGTTTGCCAAATAGAGCTCTCTGAATACTGATTCTACATCAGGAACGTGTGTATGATAAAAATCGACAATGGTTTCGTTTTCAATTGCCGCGAGAAATTCTTGACGAAGTTTCTCGGATTCCATCAGTTTTTCTTGAAATTCGTTTTGCTTGGCCAGGAAAAGGACCGCCTTTTCTTCGTCTTTTAACTTTTCGGCGAGGAATTGTTTCAGAAAATCATTGATAGCGTCCTTTTCTGTAAGGACTTGGGATTCGGTAGCCACGGGCTCCTCAGAAGGACTCCCAAATAGAGCAGAGGAAAAGATAAGAGCAGTTATCATCAACGATCGTAACATAAAATTTTCCTTTAAATTATTTTTTGTTGAACCCATTTTATGGGAAATCCATTTTTTTTAAAAGTTATGATTTGTTTCAGTCATGAAATTGCTGTTATTACCAATAACCATATAAGGGGTCTGATCGAGCCTTCTCTTCCCAAACGAGTATGAGATCGCAATCGTTAGATCGGAGGCATAATTGCCTGAAGGGATGGTTTTTCTGAGCTGTCTTGCTCCCATGTAGGCGGCCCTTGCTTCTAGAGAGAGGGTCTTCGTGAGGGGGGTTGAGAACTGGGTGCCGAATACAAATGTCCCGGGAGGCCCTTTTCTATACGCAAGCCCCCTCTGATAGGGCGTGCCAACCCAGAGCATCATATAGCCATGGTTTGCGTAATAACGGACCCAAAAAAGGTTGATTTGACTGATGGCTCGGAATTGGAGGGAGATTTGGAAAGCTTCGGTTTCCGCTGTATGGATGCCGTAAGTTCCCCAAAGGCCTATTTCGTTGTTGTTTTCGATGAGGTAGCCAATTTGGCCTCGGATTTGGTCAAAGCGAGCATTCACTCCGAACGCACCGAATTGAGTATTGATCATCCATTCATAAGCGATCCCTCCGTTCCAGCCCGAAGAATGGTTTGTTTGTCGAGAAGCTGCTAAGGTGAGAAATCCTTGTTTTTGAAGCGATCCTCCCGCTTTGGATTGGATAGAGCCTCTACCGTACCAGTCATAAATGCCCCAGCTACCTCCGAGTTGAACAGATAGGCAATAGGGAAGAGGGGCTTTGAAGTTGATCGCTCCAAAGGTGCCAAAATTTCCTTCCCATGTTCCTTCAGAAGGACCTCTAAAGTCATCAAGAGCGAGAGATAGGTTGACTTCGATAGGCCATGAGGAAGGGGTGTATACCGGAACTGACTCAACAGTGGATTTTTGGACAGAGTCAACGCTGGATGACTCATTTAAACAAATTAAAGGGTGTATTTTTTCATCGATCGTCTGTTGCGGTTCTTCTCCGGAAAGAGAAAAAACGACAGAAATAAAAACTAACAAAAAGATCATGACACTGCCAGGTGATGTTCAGAGTTTAAACCAAAAAAAAATTGTGAGCAAATTTGCCGTTTTGCGGTTTTTGGTCTTGACACTTCAGACCACCCCAATCACTCTCCAGGCGGTTGGTAAATTGGTTGCTCGTAAATTGTACACCCTGATCTGTATTGAAAATCTCCGGGCTTTTCTTCAAAAGCCCCCTCTCCAAGGCCTTCATGCAGAAATCAGTATCGAGTAGATTGGAGAGTTCC
>DAIDIZ010000056.1 GCA_027451585.1 Chlamydiota bacterium | reverse complement strand
CCGAATTTAAAGCATCAAATTTTCAATAAAAAAATTGGGGTTAATATTAATTCAATATTGACCCCAATTTTTTATTGGAAATTTGATAGCTTTAAATCGGCTTGCTTGGGTCATTTTGGAGTGGAACGAGTATATACTCGTTCCACTCCAAAATGGCCGCCTTCGGGGCCGAGATCGATCTCGTGGTGGGCATCTTTTGAGTGGAACGGGTGCATACTTGTTAATTCTCTTCCTATTGATTGTCAATCACTTTTGATTGTAAAAAAGCGCCTTAAAATCGGCTGATAAAAATAAAAAATATTGAAAACTATAATTATTATAATATATAATTGTTATTATAATTAGAGGTTTTGTGATTGATAGATTAATGAATGTATTGTCATTTTTACCATTGGCCACAGTGGGTGTCGGTCGCACTCTAGCGGCGGCGATAGGTAGGATTGCTGCTTCTATCTTCAGAAGTGAAGAGCAAGCCAGAAGGATTCCCCTAGACCCAAACCCCATCCAAAGCCCCCCCCTATCTGCAGCAGACTCAGTCGCTGTATCAGTACCCGCCGCTTTATCAGAGACTGCCGTTGTATTAGTGCCAGAGTTTTCGAGAGAAGGCGATTCTGAAACTAACCTTCAAGAGCTGCTGAAAAACCAGTTAGCAAATCTTCAAATTCGTTTTGCCTCTGACAGTTTGGAGAGCTATTGCATTGAATCTATCAGGGATCTTTATAATGAAGCCGTTCAATCTTCGGATGCACAATCTCTTTTACGATTATCTGTGAGCGGTTTGGAAAATCAGACCCTCTTACTAACCGAATCTGACATCGTGGCAGAGCTACACCTTAAGTTGCTTGATTTCCTATCAGCAAAAACAAGTCGACTGTTAACAGAAATTGTTAATTCTGTGGATGAAGAAAAAAAAGTGATTTGGAAATCAGGGCGACCACTTCAAGATTGCGCACCTTTGATAGATCGGTTAGCTTCTCTCATGACGACACCAACCCCCGAAGATCTTAAAAATTTTCCTCAACTGCGAGATCCCGTTCAGTACTTAAAAGCGGTTAAAGATGGGTATCTGCAGGAGATTCGAGAATCTCTTGAAGAAGAAGCCAAAAACGCCATAAGAGAATTATCGATAAATAAGAGCCGTTACGAAACGAGAAAAGAGCTAATTTCGGATATGAAGTACTATGGTATTGGAGCGGATTTAATAGAAAAATTGGAAAATGCAATACAAACCAGAGATCGTCAAAGGGCATGCGAACTTAAGAAAGAAGAAGAAGTAAACAGAGCAAAAGAGGAAAGTGCACAAGAGCGCGCTACGATTCTAAGCGGGTGGGAAGCTCAGAAAAATCTGTTTTGTCAATACAAAAACTCTGACCCTGAAAGAGCGGAAACAATCAAAACGAATCTTCTGAGGACTCTCAATCCAAATTCTTTAGGAGAGATTCAACGGTTCCGGCGTTTGGGATTAGATGAACAGCGTAAAGAGCTTATTGATTTTTTACGCTCTCTAACGTAGATATTTTGCGGTTTTTGAGTTTTTGGCCATCCCTACTTCTTCGGGAGTTCCGGTGGCGAGCACGTAGCCGCCACCTGGGCCTGCATCGGGGCCGAGATCGATTACGTGGTCGGCATTTTTGATCATGTCGATGTTATGTTCGATGATCACCAATGTGTTTTTTTTGTCAGCAAGCTTGTGGAAAATCGGAAGGAGATGGGCGATGTCTTCGCTGTGGAGTCCGACGGTGGGCTCATCGATGAGGTAAAGGGTTTTTCCCGACTCTCTTTTGGAGAGCTCTCGAGAGAGACGAAGGCGTTGGGCTTCTCCTCCCGAAAGAGAGGCCACTTCTTGTCCAAGTTTGAGATAGGAGAGGCCGACTGCTTCGAGGGTGTTGAGCTTTCTGATGATTTTAGGGATCGCGCTGAACCACTGCATCGCTTCCAGAACGGTCAGAGAGAGAATTTCTCCAAAATGCTTCCCTTTATAAAGGACTTCAAGAGCGATCGGATTCAGCCGATTTCCTCGACAAGATTCGCAAACGATTCTCACTGAGGGAAGGAACTGGAGATCGACGGTTTTGTAGCCAAGTCCCCAGCAAGTGCGGCACATCCCTTTGAGGTGATTAGGACTAAAGTGGCCCGGAGAAAGGCCTTTGGCTTGGGCAAGGGGAAGTGAGGAAAAAAGAGATCGGATGAGGGGCTGGAGTTCTGTATAGGTACTTACATCGGCTCGCGCGGTTTGCCCGATTGGACTTTGGTCAATGGTGATCACTTTTTCGAAGGGATCAAGTCCTGTAAAACGAGTTCCCAAATAATCAACCGGCCCCTTTTTCCTCGATTCGACCGCTTTTTCGGCTGCTGGCTTCAGGAGGTGGCGCATCAAAGAGGATTTACCCGATCCGGAAACTCCAGTTAAGCAGGTGATCGCTGCATAAGGAATCTCCACGGTGATGTTTTTTAGGTTGTGCAGTGTCGCTCTTTCTATCACGATATCGGGAGAGAAGGGGCGCCTTTTTTTCGGGATGGGAACCGTTTTTCTCCCCGAAAGATAGGCGCCGGTTAGCGACGCGGGATCTTTGAGGATTTGGGGGATCGTTCCGCGCGCAATGATCTGCCCCCCTTCTTTACCGGCTTTCGGACCAAAGTCGAAGAGATAATCGGCGTTTAATACGGTCATCGGATCGTGCTCGACGAGAATCAGGGTGTTGCCGAGATCGCGCAGTTCTTTCAATGCTTGATTGAGAAGTTCGTTATTCGCCGGGTGAAGGCCGATCGTAGGCTCGTCGAGGATATAGAGACACGAAGTGAGTCCTGAACCGAGTTGGCGGGCGAGGCGAATTCTTTGCAGCTCTCCTCCGCTTAAAGTGGGTGCTGATCGGTCGAGTGAAAGGTAATCAAGACCAATTTTTAAAAGAAAGTCGAGATGCTTTTTGATCTTCTCTTGGGTCTCCTCAAGGAATTTCTCTTTTTTAAGTGGAATGGTCTCAATAAAATGGGCCGCTTCCCGGATCGTCTGAGAACAAAAATCGGCAATCGATTTACCCAAAATCTTGACGTGCATAGCCAAAGGATTGAGTCTAGATCCTTTGCAATAAGAACAGGGCGATGCTGTCATAAGAGGGAGTAGATGCTCTCGGATTTCTGTTTTGGCAATTTTCGAGGCTTTTGCAAAGAGGGGCTCTAGACCGATCCATCGGAGATGTTTTTTCTCGGGACCCCCATTTAGAAAAAGATGGACGTCTTTATCTGACAGAGTTTTTAAAGGCGATTCGCAGTCAACTCCGCAACTTTTGAAATATTGTTCGATGATCCGATAGGCGGCTGAGGAACCTTTGTCTTTAAATAGTTGATCGACTACGTCGAGGATGGAAAGGCGTAAGAATTCTTTCTTTCCTCCGAGATGCATTCCGTAGGAGATGCCAAGTCCTTGACACTCAAGACACATGCCTGCGTCATGGTTGAAAGAGAAGGTTTGGGGGGTAATGGGTGGATACGATCTACCGGTGCTTTCGACCGCGAAGGCCAGGTTGAAAAAGAGATCGCCAGATTCTTTTGCGATGACGACGATCCCGTCTGTTGCAGCTGTTGCCTTTTCAATGGCTTCATAGAGTCTTTGTTCGTTTTTCGGATCGACAACGAGGCGATCGATCACAAGATGGAGCTCGTTCTTTTTGTGTTTTTCGAAAGGAATTGGGCCGTCGAGCTCGTAATAGGTGCCATTCAATCGAAGGCGGATAAATCCCTCCCGGTTGAGTCTCTGGGCCATCTCTTCAAAATTCTCCTTTTTATTGGGGGCAAGAGGCGAAAGAACGTGGATTTTCTCTTTGGGTAGGGTCGTGAGTATTTTTTGTACGACATACTCTTTGCTGATCTGTTGGATTTTCTCTCCTGTCTCGGGATCAAAGGCCTCTCCGAGGTGTGCGTAGAGAATGCGCAAGAGATCGTAAACTTCGGTGATGGTTCCGATGGTACTGCGCGGGTTGAGTCCGCCGGTTTTTTGTTCTAGGGCAATTGCAGGAGACAGTCCTTGTATCTCTTCGACTTTGGGTTTGGGTAGTTGTTTGACAAGAGTTCTTGCATGGGCAGACAGAGTCTCTGTATAACGCCTTTGTCCTTCTGCGTAGAGAGTATCAAATGCCATCGATGATTTGCCAGAACCTGATGGGCCAGTAAATACGGTGATCGAGCCATGAGGAATCGAAAGGGAGATTCCCTTGAGGTTGTTCTGAGAAGCCTCCTTGACGGTTAGAGCCGAGATGGGGGCCCCTTTTTTGACAAAGGAGGGAGCTGAGAGCTTTTCTTTTCCATAAAGCGCCTGTTTGAGAGCTTTCCCCGTTGGCGTATTGAGCTTGGCAATTTCCTCTGGCGTACCGGTGCCGATGAGTTTTCCTCCATAGACTCCAGCTTCAGGGCCTAGGTCGAGGATGTAATCGGCACATCGGATCAAATCGAGATTGTGTTCAATGACAAGGACGGTATTTCCCTTGTCGACGAGTTGCTGCAAGATCTTGATGAGTCTTGCCACATCATGGAAGTGAAGCCCGGTTGTCGGCTCGTCGAGAATATAGAGCGTTTTGCCTGTGTGGGGCCGAACGAGTTCTTTTGCAAGTTTAATCCTTTGCGCCTCCCCCCCTGATAGTGTGGTCGATGGTTGTCCTAGATTCAGGTAATCGAGCCCTACTTGCGAAAGTAAAGAGAGCTTTTTTCGAAGGGAGGGAATCGCGTCAAAAAGTTGCAATGCATGTTCAACATCTGTGTTGAGGATATCTGTGATGCTTTTACCTTTGAATCGGACGTCCAAAATTTCAGGATCAAATCGCTTTCCCTTGCATTGGGGACATTCAACCCACACATCTTCCATGAAGTCCATGTCAATGCGCACCTGTCCAAGCCCTTCGCAGTAGGAACAAGATCCCTTTTTCACGTTGAAGCTAAAATGGCCTACATCAAACCCGCGCAGCTGACTTTCGGGAAGGGAAGCGAAGAGATCGCGGATCTCATCGAAAAGTTTGATATAGGTAGCAGGATTGGATCTGGGGGTTCGTCCGATCGGAGTCTGATCTACCGAAATCACTTTATCGATGTGCTCAAATCCACCCATTTTTTGGTGAGCTCCCACATTGAGCTCTGCATTGTGGAAGTGATTGGCGAGAGCCGGATAGAGAGTGTCTGAAATGAGCGACGATTTACCAGAGCCAGAGACTCCTGTAATGCAAATGAGCCCTCCTAATGGAATTTCCACATCGATTGATTGGAGGTTGTGGTGTTTAGCTTCCACAATGGAAATCGATTCTTTGGAGAGCTTTCTCCGTTTCTTAGGCGTTTCGATCTTGAGTTTTCCTGAAAGATATCCTCCCGTGAGCGATTCGGGGTTCTGGATGATGTCTTCTACCTTCCCGACGCCCAAAATATGCCCCCCATGAATACCAGCTCCAGGTCCCACGTCGACAATGGTATCGGCAGCTAAGATTGTATCGACATCGTGCTCAACAACGAGTACTGTGTTGCCCTGATCTCGTAGTTGAAGAATGGTTTCGATCAGTTTATGATGGTCTCTTGTATGAAGACCGATCGAAGGTTCATCGAGGACGTAGATGGCCCCAACAAGACCTGCCCCTAATTGAGAAGCAAGGCGCACTCGTTGCGATTCGCCCCCACTTAACGCGGGAGAAGTGCGGTCAAGAGAAAGATAAGAAAGCCCCACATCGACGAGAAATCGAAGACGTCCTTTGACTTCTTTGAGCACCTCTGCGCAAATCTCTTGTTCAATAGAAGAGAGTTGCAGATTCTCAAAGAACTCAAGACAATCACTTAAGGAAAGCGCTGCAATTTCGTCGATTTTTTTCCCGTAGAATCGGGTTTCCGCCGGATAGGGTTTAATCCGAGAGCCTTGGCAAGAGGGGCAGACTCCTTCAATCATGAGAGCTCCCATTTTTTTTCGATAAAGGTCGCTTTTGGCGGCGGTCAATCTCTCCTTTGCCTCTTCCAAAACTCCCTTCCACTGGACAAATTCGTGCCAGCGACTCTTCTTTTCAGGATGAGTGAAGAGCATTTTTGTCCATTTTTGCTCCGTGCCATAGAGGAAGACTTTCTTCGCTTCTTCTGAAAGTTTTTTCCAAGGAGTTTCGATCTTGAATTTGAAGATTCTCGCCAAGTTATTGTAGATGTTGCCATAGCGAATCGTCTGATACGAGCTTGCAATCGAGCAGCAGTCTTGCGCAATCGAAAGTTCCGGATCGATCACCTTCTTTAAGTCAAAGGCAAAAGCAGTTCCAAGTCCATGACAGGTAGGGCACATGCCACTTGGGTGATTGAATGAAAAATCGTGAGGTTCCAAAGGTCCATAAGAGAGATTCGACTTTTTAGAATAGGCGAATTGAGAAAACGTTTTTTCCTCTTTTGTCTCCTCATCGAAAATCGAAAAAAATCCCTTGCCCATCTCTAAGGAAAGGGAGACTGCTTCGGCAAGGCGCGATCGATCGCCCCCCTTTACTCGGTCGATCACGATCTCGATGTCGTGAGCGACTTTTCGGTCCAGTTCAATTGGATCTGCCAAGTTGACCATTGCTCCATCGATCCTTACCCTAGAAAATCCCTTCGAAAGCAGCTCTTGGAATTCCTCGACAAATTCCCCCTTCTTCCCTTTGGCATACGGGGCTAAGAAAATAAACTTCGCCTCTTTGGGTAGGTTCTGCACTTCAGCGATGATTTTTTCTCGGCTCTGAAGGGCAACAGGTTCCTTACTGACGGGACAGTGAGGAATTCCGATCCTTGCAAAAAGGACCCTCAAGAAGTCGTAAATGCTAGTCATCGTTCCGACGGTAGATCGAGGTGTTTTCCCTGCCGTTTTTTGTTCAATTGCAATTGTCGGAGCGATCCCTGAAATGCTCTTAGCTTCAGGTTTTGGAAGATCTCCGAGATAGCGGCGTGCTTGATGAGAGAGTGACTCGATGTAGCGTCTTTGCCCTTCAACATAAATCGTATCGAAGGCAAGTGATGACTTGCCTGAACCCGATACACCTGTAAAGACCACGAGTTGATGAGCTTTTAAGGAAAGATCGATCCCCTTGAGATTGTGGACGGTCACTTTTTTTAGAACGATCTCTTTCTCATCCATCAGGTATTCAATCCTCTCGATTTCAAGACCGCGCCGAGTATAGCAGATGAGAGAAATTTTTTGTAAAAAAAACTTGCAAAAAGAAAACGGATTCTATAAAATTTCTTTATAAAATTTGGCCTCTCTTCGAAAGGAGGTGGTCAATTAAGAATTAGTTCGATTTACCATTTATTATGGGGTTTTTATGTCATCAGTATCAGCAATTGTTACAAAACCAACCGGGCCCTCAGCAATTCCTTCAATCAATGAGGCTCAATCATCCGTTAGCAGCAGAGTTCAGTCTGTGTGGAAGTTTGTGAAAGAAAATGCAATTTCTCTCCGCGATTGGAGTGTCAATAGTTTATATCCGAAAATAAAGGAAGCTGTGAATTTGTTTATTCAAGATGGGCAACTCTCTCAGAGGTCTCGATTTGTCCATAAGTGGGCGGCTAAGAATGTCCTTTTTATCTGCGCAAATCTTTGCCTGTCGACGGCTACCTACGTCATGACTGGATCCTTAAGCGCAGCTCTCTCTATTGGATCAGCTTCTCTTCTTTCAGCAGCAGGAATGGATGAGCGGGTTCTTGCTTTATTGGAAAAAGAACAACCTGTAATAAAAGAACAGCCAGGGAAAGAAGAGCGTGTAAAAGAACAGCATGTAAATGAGAAGATTCTTGTCAAAACCGATCCTGTCGAGAAATTGCTTGTTGCAAAAAAAGAGGAAAATCCTTCGACTACTCCTACAGCAACGACTGTTTAGGGTCCGAGAAGAATCCGTGAAACTTCGTTTTGAAAAGGAAGGTAGTTACAAAACCTCTTTCACAGGGAGGTTTGCAGTTACCTCAGGAGTTTGCGGATTCTCTCCTCTTCAAGGAAAATGGCGACGCTCGCGAATTTGGTTTTTTCTTTCCTTTCTTTGTTTGGTGGGCTGTCAGAGATCTTCCTCGTTGGATCCTGAGCAAGTGGTTCTCTTTGAAAAAGAGAAGAATTTCTACCCATGGGAATGGGAAGGGGTTATTCATCAGGTTCATTATGAAGAAAAAGGTGAAGGAAATTCTCACGTTCTTTTTCTTCATGGCTATGAGGGGAGCACTTTTACTTGGCTCTCTCAGATGGACTTCCTCGCTCAGGAGGAATACCATGTTTGGGCTCTTGACCTGTTAGGGTTTGGTTTGAGTGATAAGCCTCTTGACTTTCCCTATTCTATCGATCTTTTTTCTTCTCTTATCGCCGATTTTCTCAACGAGAAGCAAATTGGGGAATGCCATATAGTAGGGCATTCGGTAGGAGGGGGGCTTGCATTGTATCTCGCTTCGCAATTCCCTGATCGAATTCGGACTTTGAGTTTAGTGGCTCCGATGGCTTATCCAATGAAGCTTCCAAGCTATCTCTCGTTGGCTAGGCGACTGGGCTCTCTTGCCCTTCCTCTTATGACGAGAAACTCAGTGCATCGTCTGCTCAAAACGGTCTACTACAATCCAAAAGAAATTTCGAAAGAACAAATCGATGCTTATTGGATTCCTCTTGAGATGCCAAATGGGAAAGAAGTTGCTTTAAAGATGTTGTCTGTTTTTGATCCTCAATTTTTTGCCTCACAAACCTCTTTGTATTCCTCTTTTGAGTTACCCGTCTTATTGATTTGGGGCACTGAAGATCGGTGGGTTCCTTCATCTTTTCTCTCCCGTTTCCAAGAAGATATACCACATGCTGAATCGATCCTCATCCCTTTTTGTGGCCATGTTCCCCAAGAAGAGGCCTCTGAGCAAGTCAATCGAGCCCTGTTTGAATTTTTATCTGGGAGATAGCCGATCCCTGAGTGTATTGCCCAAGACATTGAAAAGGACCATGGTGAGTGTGATCATGGCAGAAGGAAAGAGGAGCCTCCAGGGATAGTAACGCATAGCGCTTAGCCCATCTCCCACCATCACACCCCAGCTCGCAGCAGGCGCTTGAATTCCCAGTCCGATAAAGCTCAAAAAGGCTTCAGCGAAAATCGCCGTGGGCACGGTTAGGGTCATGGTTGCAATGATTGATCCCATCGCATTGGGAATCAGATGGATAAGTATAATCCTTGGGTGGGAAGCCCCCATTAGGCGAGCAGCAGAGACAAAATCGAGCTGTTTGATTTGGAGGACTTGGGATCTGCAAATTCTTGCCATGTTGATCCATCCTGTGCAGGTCATTGCAATGAGAATCGTCAAAATACCCGATCCCCGGACGACCGTGAGAAGAATGACGACGAGGAGATGAGGGATCGCATAGAGGATATCACAGATCCTCATCATGCACTCATCTGTTTTCCCTCCGATATAGGCGGCAAGGGTGCCGAAGAGAATGCCGAAAACCCCATCGATCAAAGCGGCAGAACACCCAATGAATAGAGAGATCCTAGCGCCCCACCAAATCCGAGTAAAGATATCTCGTCCGAGCTCATCAGTTCCGAACCAAAAACGGATTGAGGGAGGGGAATTTTTCATTTCGAGGTGAATCTCCGAATACGAATAGGGGGATACCCAAGGGACAAGGATGGCAAGAGAGGTAAGAATCAGCAATGAAATCAGAGCCCATTTTCCTTTGAAGACTTTTTTTGGGGGAGGGTCGACTTTTTTACGGAAGATCCGGTGCAATTTGGCAAGGGCCTCATAGAATGGAGTGAATCTGATTTTGCTATCCACGATTTTCTCTTAGTCGGATGCGAGGGTCAACGAGTGCGTAGAGCAGATCAATGACGAAGACGGCGACCATCAAAAAGGCACTAAAAAAAATAGTAAGGCCTACGATCATCGGATAATCTCTTGCATGGATGCTGTAGATCATCCATTGACCAAGTCCAGGGATGGCAAAAATCTTTTCTACCATGAAGCTGCCAGTTAAGATTTGGGCAGTGACAGGTCCCAGATACGTGATGGTGGGGAGAAGAGCATTTCTCAATCCGTGGCGAATGGCAACAATCCACATCGGCAATCCTTTTGCAAGGGCAGTCCGGATATAATCTTGTTCGAGCACTTCGATCAGGTTCATCCGCACAAGCCTTGCAATGAAAGCGGTAGGCATGGCGGAAAGTGCCAACGAGGGAAGAATCGAATGTTCAAAAGAGGTAAAGCGGGCAATGGGGAATAGGTGCCATTTCATCGCAAACAAAAATTGGAGCAGGCTCGATAAGACGAAGTTGGGCATGGAAATCCCTAAGATGGAGATCAGCATAGCTATTTTATCTTCCCACCGATTTCTTTTCATGGCGGAGAGAGTTCCCAAAAAAATCCCTGAAGGGATGGCAAATAAGAGCGCCTGGAGGCCGATTTGAGCCGAAATAGGGAAGCCGTCTCGGATGAATTGGGTCACGCTACGCCCCTGATAGATGATCGAAGAACCCAAATCCCCATGAACAAGTCGATAGAGATATTTTCCATATTGTACATAAAGAGGTTGATTGAGACCGTAGTAGGCGTGCAGCGATTCGAGAATTTCAGGAGGGACGTTCTGTTCTCCAATGAAGGGATCTCCCGGTATGGTATGCATGAGGAAAAAGGTTCCTGTGATGACGCACCAAAGGGAGAGGATCAAAATCAAAATCTTTTTTAAGAAATAGGCGAGCATGTGGCACCCATTGTCTCAAACCATTAGAAAAAATGGAAGATCGTGTCGGAGGGGTTCGATTGAATTCCAATGATTTCTTTTGTCAGTCCAAAAACCGAAAGGTTGGGGACGAAAAAAAGCTCATGATCGTAGGGAATAAACATTCCACGCTTTTTGTAGAACTGTAAAATTTTCTCTATTCCTGATCTACGATAGAGGATAGAATGAGTGCACATCCTATGGCTGATTTTACGAAAATCGGAGCTGATGAGAGGAGAGTTTCTCAACTGGTCTAAGTCAAATTCAGGCAAGTCAGGTCTCCACATCATCGGGATTTGTTCCTGAATTGTTTTCTTGGGGTCAAGGCGACTAAACGACCCATCTGTGAATAACAGATCCCAATCGGGGACAAGGCGGGTCAGCTTTCCAATCAGATCGGAGAGCTCATGAGGATCTTCAACGACTCGGATGTCATCTTCCACGATCCAAATTATTTCATATCCCGCATCATAAGCATCTTGTAACACAGACAAATGGCTTAACGTACATCCAATGGCTCCTCTCGAAGTCCATTTGGAAAAGATCGTTTTGTCTATCGATGTTTCATCAAAAAACTGCTGGACAAACTTTCCATATCGATCGGGGGGGAGCTCTAATGCGTAATCAAAGAGGCGGGTCATCCAAGGCGCAAATACAAGACCAATGTCTTGGAGCTGTTCTTGAAAAAGATCCCATCCGTAAATCGCAGGAAATCGTTGAGGGAAGATGGCAAATCGAGAGAGCTCTTTAAGCGAGCTGTCTAGCCTTTCGGGTCTTTGATCGAGGTTGATGAGGTAGGTAAAATCAACCCCTTCAGGGGATAGTGATCCCGTCTTGGTTGCAAATTTTCGAAACTGGTTTTCAATCGAGGCTCCTAAGTCGAAAAAAAGGAGGCAAAAAACCACGAATAACAGAGAAGTGATGCGCAGGTTCATACGTCAAAGGTACTTTATCTCGACTTTGTACATTTTTTGCCGGCATCTCCGGAGCGTGCGTTCATGCTTTTATTATTTTTTTTGCTCGTTAACGGGGACTTCGCAGCTGCTAACTCGCAAAAAAATAATAAGATCATTGAACGTCTCTCTCGGAGACGCTCGCTCAAAAAATGTACAAAGTCGAGTTTATATCGGAAATGATTCAAAAGTCGATTTTTAAATCATTTTGTTCAACCACAGAGAAAAGATTACGCCATCTTTTATCAGGCCAGAAAGATGTCGAGAGCTGTCACTTGAGGCAAATCTTTAGATTTATGATCTGATGCAGACTGCATACGAACTGCTGCCCCTGCGCGATCCAGTAGAGAGAGCGCTTTATCTGGATAAGAACCTGGGAGATCTCTTGTAGTGTCTACTGCCGCTTGAATACTCTCTGGAGCGTACTCGCATTGATGATGTTCAGCATATTTTTGAACATGTAAATGGAGAATTTCTATGAGGGTGTCTCCCGAGGGTTCAGGAACATTCACTACAGTGAAACGACGTAGGAAAGCAGAGTCCACTTTCTGAAGTCGCACATATTCTTCGGTTGTAAGGCAACCTAAAATGCGTATGGCGTTTCTTGCCAGCAGCGGTTTGAGCATAGTGATCAAAGTGGGAGCGATAGAATTTTGGGGATTTCCGCAATCGAACTCATCAAAAGCCAAAATCACCTGTTCACTAGACCTTTGAGAGTTGAGAAAGCTCTGAATTTTTCTTTGAGTTGTATAGGTCTGATCTCCTACAAAATCACTGAAGCCGACGGATCGCAGAGTACAATCTTGTAAGGCTCTGTGGGATTGAGGTTCTTTCGCTAACGCATAGGCCAAAGATTCCACAATCGCACTTTTCCCACTTCCAGGATTTCCTACAAGCAATACGTTGGGTTTTGTATGACAGGCCAGTGCGTTTAGGATAGCCTTTTCAATTTCGTTTCTCTTCTTGGTGCGAGGTAGGTTGTTTCTTCTCGCTTGTAGAGTTAAATCTCTCGTAGCATCAACGTCCGTTCTTGTGAAATCTTGTGTCGGTATATCTTCTTCGTATTCGCACCCAAATATTCTTAAGACCCTCTTTTTTATACTTTTTATGAGAGGAATATAGTAGTAGGCACTGACGCGTCCTATCGATCTGTCCATAATCATTGTCGCCAACGTTAACGCTGGTTGGGTAACTGGGGCTATAACTGCCTTGAGAAAATCATTTGCAACCGGGTGAGCCACAAGGTACTGGTTAAAATTCTCATAATATGTGACAGCTTTCTGAGATGCCTGCCCGATCCTGTTTCGGGAAAAGTAAAAAGTTCCGGATATCGCCACAAGACTTGCGATAGGTAATATTCGTCTGTGCATCCAAGAAGCCCAAGTCTCTCGATCTGTATGGGCAGTGTTAAGATCTGTATGTTTAGTGATCGACGTCATTATTATTAACATGTATAATTAATTATTGTTAGTTATTATATAATATATTGTTTTATTTTAAAACTGTTTTTATTCAATTTATTTTTTGCATTAAAATGTTTCGTTGGATTCAACAAATTTCTTTCCAGAGCTCGAACATCAAGACGTATGCAAAGTCGGTTATGTTGAACAGAATGGACTTTGCAGGCGTCCTGGATCGAGCCTAAAATTCAGGTTATTAAGCTGGAGGAAAAAGAGAGGAAAGCATTAAAATGCCCCCCATGCTCAACAGAAAAGTCAATTTTCAAAATAAGTTTCATTTTACTTCCCTCGGATGTGCCCGCAATCTGGTCGATAGCGAAGTCATGATCGGTATTTTGCTTAAAAACGGTTTCGAAGCAACCACCATCCTCGAAGAGGCTGATTATTTGGTTGTCAATACGTGTGGCTTCCTTGAATCTTCTCGTCAAGAAGGTGTGGACACAATTGCAGACCTTTTCAAACAGAAGAAAGCGACGGCAAAAGTGGTGGTCGCCGGTTGCATGGTCCAAAAGCACAAGGGAGAGCTCAAAGAGAGATTCCCTGATATCCACTATTTTTTAGGCTCGGGTGATATAGAAAAAATTTTAGAAGCAGTGCAAGCAGAGTCGAAAGGTGATGGGGTGACAGATGCCAGGAGCTATCTTGAGTGGGGCGAGATTCCCAGAATGATTTCGACGCCCAAGCATTATGCTTACCTCAAGATTGCAGAAGGGTGCAAGAAACGGTGCGCATTTTGCATCATTCCCACGATCAAGGGCCCCCTTAAGAGCAAGAGCGTTGAGCAAGTGATCAAAGAATTTAACGTTCTCCTGTCGCAAGGAGTGTTTGAGGTGATTTTGATTGCCCAAGACCTCGGCGATTTCGGCAAAGACAGAAGGGAAAAAGGGGCCTTGGCCTCTCTTCTTAAAGAGATGCTCCAAGTGAAAAAAGAGTTCTGGATTCGCCTTCTCTATCTTTATCCCGATGAGATTGATGATGAATTGATTGCGGTGATGAAAAGCGATCCCCGGATTTGTCCTTACCTTGACATGCCGATCCAGCACATCAACAATACCATGCTCAAAGCGATGCATCGAACTACTTCGAAAGAGGAGATTTTGCAGACGATAGAAACATTGCGCAGAGAGATCCCCGATGTGTCAATCCGAACCTCTTTGATGGTTGGATTTCCAGGAGAGACAGAGGAGCAATTTCAAGAGCTGCTCGATTTTGTCAAAGCAGTCCCATTGGATCATGTGGGTGTGTTCCAGTTCTCCCTCGAGAAAGAGGCCTACGCAGCCAAGCTCGACCACCAGATTCCCGAAGAGGTGAAGCAGAAGCGATTTGATCGATTAGTTGCAGCACAACTTAAAGCGGTAAAAAAGAGACAAAAACGATGGATTGGGCGGAAGGTGGAAGCCATTGTCGAAGGGTTTCATCCTGATTCGCAAATGTTGCTCCGTGCAAGGCACCGCGGTCAGTGCCCTGATATCGACGGACAGATCATCATCAATGATGGGCGCAAAGTGGATACATTTGGCCAAGTGTACGAAGTAGAGATCACAGATGCGACCGATTACGATTTGATCGGGGCTGTCTTAGGAAAAGTAGGATGCAAGAAACAGAAAACAAAGCTCGCCTTACTCTAAAGAAGGGGAAAGAGCGTCCCCTTTTACAAAGACACCATTGGATTTATTCTGGGGCCATTGCGAAAGTAGAGAATCCCTCTTCGTCGGATCTTGCAGAAGTGTATACAGCGTCGGGGCATAAGATAGGTCTTGCCCTTTTGAATGCGGGGCATTCCATTGCAGCTCACATGATTGCTTTTGGAGAGGAGTCTCTTTTCGATGCTTTGAGACAGAGGATTCAGAGCTCTCTCCTCATTCGAAAAAAGTGGGTTGATCCCTCTCGCACCAATGCTTTTCGTTTAATCAATGCCGAAGGGGATGGTATTCCCGGGCTTATTGTTGACGTCTATGCTGGATTATTTGTCATCCAAATCTCTCATCCGGGACTGGAAAAGAGAAAAGAAGAAATCGTCTCTCTGCTCGTTCAAGAGTGTTCGCCCGTCGCCATCTACGAGAAATCCACCTCATTTCTTCGGAGGAAAGAGGGGATGCAAGAGGCGAAGGGACGCCTCTATGGAGAGGAATTCACAGAGATCGAAGTGCTTGAAAATGGACTTCGCTTTTCTGTTGATTTGATAGAGGGACAGAAAACCGGATTTTTTCTCGATCAGCGGGAGATGCGCGACCTTGTCAAAAACCTTTCCAAAGGCAGATCGGTGTTGAACTGCTTTGCCTATACGGGGGGCTTTTCGGTTGCAGCCCTTTCTGGAGGTGCAAACCGGGTGGATAGCGTCGAGATCAGCGCTAAATGTCAACCCAAAGCAGAAAAAAACATTGCCCTAAACCATTTAGAAAAAGACAAACACCAGTTCATTGTGGCGGATGTTTTTGATTACATGAAACGGTGCTCATGGGATTACGATCTTGTGATTCTCGATCCACCGGCGTTTGTGAAAAAAAGAGAGGATGTTCCCGCAGCTTTTAGAGCCTACAAAGAGATGAATCGGCATGCGATCTCGCAGATGGCCCCCCAATCACTTCTTCTCACCTGTTCCTGCTCTTACCATATTGAGGAGTCCCTCTTCCAAAATATCCTTTTTCGGGCTGCTTCAGAGGCGAGGAGATCGGTTCGGATTTTAAGTCGTCATCGGATGGCCTTTGATCACCCAATCTCGATTTTCCATCCCGAAAGCGCTTATCTCAAAAGCTTTTTGTTAAGCATTGATTATATCGGAAATGATTCAAAATCCGACTCTTAAATCATTTCCGGTATGACCCAAAAGGTCACCCATTTTCCGTAGATACTTCTTCAATCTCGAGATAAATGCACTCTTTCTGTCTTTTTAAACGGTCTATCTCTGTTTTCTGTTTTTCGATTCTTGATTCAAGATCAGCTTTCGTTTTTTTGAGATCATTCACTTCTGCTTGTAAAGGGAATACTCTTTTGGCAATTCTTGTGTTTTGAATCGTTTGAATCTGGCCTCTTTTTTCTTCCAACTTTAATTGAAGTATTCTCTCTTTTTCTTCATAATCTCGTAAAAGTTGCTCCAAATTTTGACCATCGGTTGTTTTTAGAGATTTTGTAATTTGCTCTAATTCACTTACTATCCTTTGGGTCTTATCAATGGCTGTGCCGCCCTGAGTTGCAAGACTCATCAATTCATCTTTTAATTCTTGTCCTCTGCTTCTTAAGTTTATTGCATATGTGATCGAGTCTTTGTCGTTTTTATTTTGTTTTGTTTCTTTTACGGTTTTTTCGAGGTCTTCCCTGATGCTGGGGAGTTCGGTCTTCATCTTCCTTAAGTTTTCTTTCAAAGCATCTAGAGATGAGTAGTTCTGAATACAATTGAGGATTGTCTCTGGATTATTACTAGGTATAACACACCTTGGGTCGTCGCAAATTATAAAGGTGGCCTCCACCGTGTCACCACTCTTGACTATTGAATCTAGTAGTTGACCTTCTTCTTTGTTCGTATTAACATCATACCCGTGCCTGATTCGGTCCTGCAACTCCTCTTGTTTTTTCTTTATCGTTGAATTTTTATTTTCTTTCTCCACTTCATCTTCTGAGAGTTGGTTTTGAATCTGTTCAATGGTCCCATTCACCGCTTTTAGTTGATCTTGAAGTTTTTTTAAGCGTTCCGCTTTTAGGGCCTGAGCGATGCTTGCGCCAGCATCATCCTCATAGAGTGACCGGACGTTGTGGGAAGGGGTCGCCGGGCCAGAGACTTCAGTGGAGGAAGAGGGGGTCAAATGGTTGGGAGTATTGGAATCGGAAGATGTTGCAGCAGGTAGTGCTGCATCCGACCCTATTTGGGACTCGATAGAAGATAGATGTTGTTTACCTTGTTCAATTGAATAAAGGAGTCCTCCCTCCAGAACCAAAGACCCTCCTAATCCTATGGCCATGATAGCGATTTTATGGGCGACAAGGATGGCTGGGATAGCGGCTACAGGGAAAAAGCAGGCAAGACCCACGGCTCCGATTCCTAACAACAGAACGGAGGCAGCCAATGCCGTCATTTTTAGAACAGTGACCGTTCTGCCGTTCCACTGAGATGCAGGGGAGGGTGTTTCTGCGATTAATATAGGATTTGTTTTATCTGTTATAATTTTCATTTTTGCACCAACAATACATTAATTATACCATAATTAGGTATTTTTGTTTGTTTTTTTTATTTATCTTGTTTGTAACCGGACTCTGAGAGTAGAGGTAACCGGAGTTCCTGTAAATTTGGTCTTCGGCGCTTTGGGAGGATTTTTAGCTGGTTTCAGATAGAGGTAGTGTAACATTCTTTCTGTAAATTCAGGCCGAAGGTTTTGAGTAAAAATTCTTTTAAGTGGATTTTAGGAAAAAACCGGCGTTGTTGCATAAATAGCTTCGGATAAGGTTTTTTCTTGTTCTCAAGTCACCGAGTCTTTAAATTTTTTGTTATCAAGAAAAAAAACGTAGGCTCAATATGGCTCCCAAGAAAGATGTTACCCCTTCCAAAAAGAAAGACAAGTACCGAATCCGCAACTGGCGAGAGTATAATCAATCGGTGGTAAATCGAGGAAGCCTCACTTTTTGGTTCAGTGAAGATGCCATTGAGAAATGGCATGCTGTCGAACGAACAGGCAAGCCCGGACGGCCCGATATTTATTCAGATGATGCAATTCGATGTGGGCTAATGATCAAAGCCG
>DAIDIZ010000055.1 GCA_027451585.1 Chlamydiota bacterium | reverse complement strand
GATGTGATAGGTCGATTGAAGATCCCCTTTTTTGTTGAACTGTTTCACTCCTCCTTCGGCAAATCCTTGTTGGATCTGGACGAGAAAGGAAAGCGATTCTTGATCAAAAAGAGCCCTAAACCCGCCTCCATCTTCCACTTTTGAAATTAGCTCTCTCTTCGCATTGTAATAGGCCCCTTTTAAGAGCAAATGGTCGGTCCAATGCTCTTCCCAAGCCAGCTGTCCGTTCGGGAAATAGCCGAAAGAAGGACCCTGTTTATTTCCTTGACGGTAGAGGGATTGCGATCTTTTGTTTCCATTGGAATGGTACTCTTGAGCGAGCCCTTCGAGAACCCCTTCTTTGTAGGGAAGTTCTTTTTCTATTTGCCCGGAAGGATAAAAATAGACACTTAGGCCTTCCAATGCTCCATCTTGGTAGGGAATGATTGCCACGGGTCGCCCCTGTTCATCCCACACTCTGCTGATCCCGTCAAAGAGCCAGTCTTTTTGGGTTCCGTCAGCTACATCGGCAGAGCCTCCGACGACAGTTGCTTCGAGTTTGATCTGTCCGTTTGGAAACCACTCTTTATAGGCTCCATGGGCTCTTAGTTCTTCTGCTTCGAGATACTGAAAGATCGATCCATTCGGATGGTAGGTGGTGATTTTAGAGTGGCTTTTTCCTTTATTTCGATAGATCCGGAGAATTTTTTTATAGGGTTGGTGGTTTAAAAAATCGATCTTGTTATAGGAAGAGAGCCTTTCAGGTGTACTGATGGTCTCGGTCATCCCGTTCCGATCTTGAATCTGGATGGCAACGAGTGGGTCGACATCACTTGAATAGTGACATCCTTGGAGAAGGAAAACGAAGAGGAGGGGCCAAAATTTTTTCATCGGAGAAATTCTCTTTTCATCAGTTGCATATCAACTTCAAAGACATGTTTGTTCAATGGAGTTTCTTTATTTTCTAAAACAAAATCGGTAATCACAATTTGAGGGAGTTTTGGTGGGGGAGAGAAGGTTTCGATTTGGGTATCTTCCAGAAGAGAGAGGAGCTTTTTGATATCGGTGCTGCTCATTTCTACAGGATGGCGGAGCTTCTCTTCCGATTCTTTGATGCTCCCTTGAGAGCGAAGGTCCTGTTCGGTGAAGGAGAGTTGATTGTTTCCATTTTTGCAATATGAAAGCCTTGTTTCGATTGCTTTTCTATCGAAAAGGGCGGGATGATTTTTAAGCATTTCAAGCTCTTTTTGTTCCTCTTCGAGGAAAGAAAGAGATTCTACTTGCTCTTCTAAAAAGTAAGGATTGGGCTGGGTGTAACGCTCTTTTTGAAGATCTTTTCTTTTCTTTTTTTCAATAACCGAAATCCCCTTTTTTGTTGTGTAGGCAAATGCTTCGATCTGCTCGTGGAGATCGATGTATTGCAAAGAGAAAAGAGCGAAGCCTCCGAGAACTGGCATGAGCAGAAGCAGGTATAAACCTAAGGGGCTGGAAAAGGAAATGCAAAACCTTCCGATTTTTTCAAAGATCATGGTTTTTCTCTTTTTTTAAGAAGAAAGAAACTCGATATCGATCTTCCAAGGGGTCCCATGCAATCTCTTTTGTAGCGTCGACCATTCCTTCCCCTTGCAAAAGCTGTTCATGGAATCTTTTTGCATGGGTGCTATTGCCTGTTTTGAATTCAAGTTCCACTTTGGCCTCATAAGGCGTTTTAGGCGATGCGATAGTTGGATATTGGAGAAGGGCGTAATGGAAATGGGAGATTTCAATGGTGTGGGAGGAAACCAAAGGCATTTGATAAAGCCAAGAGAGGGCATGGGTGACTTTAGGAAAGGGAATTAAATAGGGAGACTCTTTTGAAGAGGAGGTGACGGTGCGAGCCCATTTACTCAAAATCTCCTCTCCGTCTTGCGAGGAAAAAAGCGTTTTGCACAGTTCTGGATCAAACGGATGGACTGCTTCATCAAGAAGATGGACCATCTCGGCTGTTTTTTTCCTAGTTATCCATTGAGATGCGGTGACAAGGGTGAGTCCTATAGTAAGAGATGCCGCTGCTAAAAAAATGAATCTTTTGCCCGCTTTTTTCCATTGTTTAGAGGGGAAAAATTCTTCTTTTCTAAAATTGGGACCATCCTCTTTTTGCAGACAAAGACCGATCGCAATGGCGTATTTTTGTTCATCAAGAGGAAAGGAACGTTGTTTTGCAGAGACGACGAATTCTTCTATCTCATCTTGAAAAAATTTTTCTGTATGGAGAAACGCTTCTGTTTGTCCTGTGAAGAAAAGGGGCTTCGATCCATGGAGGCGTGAAAAGGAATAAATCACTTTTCCAATCTCTTGCTTCATTTGATGGAATGTCGTGAAAAGATGGGGATTGAGATGCGGTTTTAATTGGAGAAGGTCAATTTGTTTTGCGATGGCCTGCACTTCTTTGCGGAATAGATTTTTTTTCCGGTCTTCCCAAAGAGCGTCGAGAAGCGATTCAATCCCTCCCTCGATCGCAAGACATTTTTTGAGCTGTCCTCTCTCCATACAAATACACGAGATTTCTTCATGACCGATATCGATAAAAAAGGCCTCTTCGAGGTCGGGAAATTTCCATTTGGCGTATTGGAGAATTGCTTCTGAAGAGGGAGAGATCATGTCGGGGTCGATGTGGAGTTTTTCCAGTTCCTGCAGGAGCCTTTCCAAGGCAGTTCTCGGGACGGTCAGTAGATGGATTTCTGTTTTTTCTTTCCCTTTTTTCACAATGTGAGGTACCGAAAGGACTTCTTTTGGATTGAAATAGTGAGCTGCTTCTGATTGGAAGGCGATGATTTTTTCAAAATGCTTGGGAGACGCTGTTTTTACTTCAAGTGGCTTAAGAAGAATGTATTTTGTTGGTAATGAAGATCTGATTTCTCCCTTAAAGGAAAGGATGTATTCTTCCTGGCCGAGATCTTTTTCTTCGAGGAGAATCGATTTGAGGGACAAAATGGCCAGTTGCCCCTTTTTTCGTTCTAAAAGAGCGAGGCGCAAGAATGGTTTGTCTATGTGGACTCCTAAAAACCGCATGGCTCCATGTTAACAGAAGAGAGAATCCTACGGAAAGTAAAATTGTGCATCGAGAAGGTTGAGCGGGATGATTCCGCTGTCTGGAGCTCCAGTCCAGTCCACCGGATCACTCCCTTGATAAAGATCGAGTTGGAAAGGGATGTTGCTTGCGGGATATCCGGGGGTGGACACAGAATTCGTTGTGCTGGGAGGTATGGTAAGGGGGGGAAAGACCTCCTGTGGGAAGCCTTGGTTAGAAACCCAACCGGGAGTTCCGAGAGAGCTGCTAATATTTATGTAGAGAGCCAGGGTCACGTAGACGGTTTGCGGGGTATTATTGGAAACTTCGAAGGTGATGTTTCCTCCCGGAGTGAATTGAGAAGTGATTTTCCCCGTTAACCCTTGAACATTGGAACAGGTTTTTTGGGCGATGGCAATTTGTCCGGAGCCTTCCGGATTAAGCTCAATAGTCGGGACGTTTCGTTGAATGAAAGTCCCTTGCCCGAGAGTTGGATTCAACACCGCTAGAGAGGAGGCAGAGGGACCGTCTGCTAAAAATGTGCAATAGGCGAGTTTTTGGTTGAAGGTGCTGTCAATTCCATAAGGAAAGAAAGGAGCCGTGGATATTACATTAGAGATCGTCGTACTAGGCGGTACCGGGAAGATGTCAAAAATTGTGTTTGTTCCATAAGAGGTGACTAGACAGTGCTTGTCCAGAAAAGTAAACCACCTAGGATCTAGGTTAGGGTTGGAAATTGTATTCAATAAGGCATAAGGAGATGTTGTCGAATAAACTAATATTTCATTACCGTCAAAGATTCCTCCGAAAAGTTGCGTTCCATCCGGAGAGATAGCGATATTGCGAAGAGATTGGTTAGGGCTCGGGGGGATGGTAAGTATATGAAAGGGTGTGGCTGAGGAACTGGTTGGAAGAGGGGTATAGATATAGACTGCGGGCGCCTGAACTCTAGAATTATCGATGTACAGAGTAGTTTCAAAGCAGATGGCGCGAAAAAGAGCTGTGAAGTCTCCGATAAGAGGCGGGGTAAATGCTCCTTGCAAAACGGGTGCTGTTCGATCCGATATATTAATGATGTAGACAGATCCATCAGGTTGTCCATCGACAACGTAGGCCAGGGTTTGGTCGGGAGTTATGGCAACAGTAGTTAAGAAAGGATGCGGGATATTCAAGGAAAGAGAGGAGACGATTGCATAAGTAGTTAAATCGAGGATGTACACAGTCCCCGATCCCGAAGCGTCAATAATAAGAGCATTTTTCCCGTCGGACGTGAGGGCAAGACCGGTTGTGATGGCTCCGGTTGGTAAAGTGACCAAAGCGGCCATATTGGCCCCTCCGCCAAGACCTTGGCTCCCTAAATCGGGCAGAATATTCATGATCCCCACAAGGTTTGTTCCAGTGGTCACAACAACATTCCAAACATCGGCGAGAAGAGTTGAAAAAAAGAATAGTAGGGTGAAAAGAAACATCAAGAAAATTTTTTCTGCCCAGTGTATCATTTTTTCGACTTTTGTCAAAATTTCGACGTTCAGATAAACTGGAAGACCTCATATGGTGCGTTATTATTTATTCCAAACCGTTCATTATCTCTTTTTGACCTACACAGCCCTCTTGTTTGTCCGGATTTTATCTTCTTGGGTGCCTCATTGGCAGTACAAGCAGTGGTTCCGATTCATCGCTTTCTATACCGATCCCTACCTAAACCTCTTTCGAAGGGTCATCCCTCCCATTGGAGGAGTCCTCGATCTCAGCCCTATCCTCGCTTTTTTTGCCCTTCGGGTCCTTGAGGCGATCGTCCTCGGTTTTCTACGATGAAAAAAGATTCTTTTTCGATTGGCTCTGCTCGGTTACGCAATCGAGTGCTCTACGCCCCTCTCGCCGGTTGTTCTGACTTCCCTTTTCGTCTGATGTCGTCTCGGTATCAGCCAGGAATTGTTTATTGCGAAATGGTCAAGATGGATGCTCTGATCCGCAACGATCCTCACACTTACCGGATTCTCGATTACCATTCGTCGATGCATCCCATTGGCGCTCAGCTTTGCGGGAGTAAGCCGTCGATTGCAGCCGCCTCTGCCCGGATCATCGAAGACTTAGGGTTTGATGTCTTGGATTTCAATTGCGGTTGTCCCGTGGACAAGGTGACAAAGGATGGAAGTGGATCGGGGATGTTAAAAACCCCCGAGCTCATTGGGGAAATTTTGGCAGCAATGGTTGCTGCAGTCAAAATACCGGTGACAGTCAAAGTGCGCGCCGGTTGGGACGACGATTCAATTTGCGCTCCTCTGATTACCCAAATTGCCGAGAAAGCAGGGGCCAAAGCGATCACCATTCATGGAAGAACGAGGACTCAAGGGTATAAGGGGCCGGCTAACTGGGATCACATCAAGGCGTGTCGTGAGGCGTCCTCTTCTATTCTGGTGATCGGCAATGGGGACATTTTTGATGCCGATGCAGCCCTCCGGATGTTTGCGTATACAGGCTGCGATGCGGTATTGGTTGCTCGAGGGACCATGGGACAGCCTTGGATTGCTCAAGATATCTTACGAGCCTTAGAAGGATTGGAGCCGCTCTCTCGGACCCCGTTGGATGTACGTGACGCCCTTCTTCAGCATTTCTCTCTCATTTTGCAATACCAGACGGAACGGCAAGCTCTTCTCGATTTTCGAAGAGTGGGCTGTTGGTATCTAAAGCGATGTGAGGGGGTGAAAGATCTGAGGATCGCGATCAATCGGGGGGCTTCGACCTTGGATGTGATACGCCAAATCGAGACTCACCTCTGGGAAAAGGTCTCTTTAGTCCAATCCCTCGTCCTTGCGGGTGAAGATCTTTAACAGCCTTTCGATATTTTGCTTTGTCTCTTTCACCTGTTTTTCTTCTTGAGGCTTTTGCTTTCTTTTTTCGAGGAATTGGACAAATTGCTGAGGGCTTTGCACGTGACATCCTTTTGCTCTCGCCTGTCTGATCAATCCTTTATCGCGAGTCACTAAGGTGATCTCTTTAGGATTGGAAGAAAGGGTGAGGATTTCAAGGATAGCGCTGTCTGCCGTTTGCCCTTTCGGGGTGTAAACGATTTCAAGCGGGCTTTGATAGCCCCGCCCACTCTCCTCTTCTCTTCGATGCGCTCCATCGAAGACGAGGACTCCTTTTAGCTGAAGTTTGCGAAACATCTTCTGGAGATCAGAAACGAGTTGCTCTCTTTTTTTCGAGATTGATCCCTCTTCTTGAAAAAGGGAGAAAATCAGATTGTAGCCATCAAGGAGGTACATGGATCAATTCGAGGAGATTCATGAGCTTGTCGAGCGCTTTTCTTCGATGCGAAATCCGATTTTTGATTGAATCCCCCAGCTCTGCAAAGGATTTGTGATAACCATGCTTGATGAAGAGGGAGTCGTACCCAAATCCGTCTCTTCCCTTGTCATGGGATAAAAGAAACCCTTCACAGGTTCCTGTAGCCGTTTTTTTAACGCCTTCAGGAGAAGCCATCGCAATGCAACATTCATAAAAGCAATTCCTCTCTTCATCGATGAGGTGAGTCATCTCTCCGAGGAGCTTTCTCCGATTTTCTAAATCGGTTGCCTCATTCCCCGCATAGCGGGCAGAATAGATACCGGGAGCGCCGTTAAGAGCTGGGACAACAAGGCCTGAATCATCAGCAAGGACCCATCGATTGAGTGTTTTTGCTGCGTGCTTAGCTTTCAAAATCGCATTTTCTTCAAAACTTTTCCCTGTTTCTTCCGGCGGTGTATAATGAGGAAAATCGGAAAGAGAGAGCAAGTCGATATGAGCCAAGCCTTTCAGCATCGAACGAAATTCGCGGATCTTATGGCTATTTGTGCTTGCGATCACAAGCACTAATTGTTGATTCATACTATCGATTCTGATCAAAATAATTATTGATGTCTATGATCTTGAACGATTCGCCCTGGAAGTCGAATTTCTCCCCCACTCCTTTCCCTTTCATTGCTTGGGCAAATTTCGATTGGAACGAGAGGATCCTCTTTTCAGGATCAGCATCCCAAGGACCGAGTAAGGTGAATTGGAGGTGTTCTCCTTTTGGATCTAGACAGGTGACTACGCAACCTACCCCCACTTCGTCGACATTTACATCCTGTTTTGTGAGAACCCTTGCTTGCCCGATTTGGTCGGAAAGAAATTGAAGTTCTGATTGGAGTCGAGCTCTTCTTTCGAGTGCTGCCTTGAATTCAGCGTTTTCCCTTAAGTCCCCATGAGCTCTCGCCGTTTCGATTTCTTTTGCGTTATGCACGGTTTCAATGGTGGCAATTTGTTGGATTCTCAATTGCGTTTTTTGGAATCCCTCCTGTGTTGTCCAGAGCACCTCTACTTCATCGGAAGAGCGATCTCGATCCTTTCTGAGTCGAGCAAGAGAAGGATGGACCACTTCGCCCAAAGAATGGAGAATTTTGATGTCATGATCGGTGAATGATTGACATTTCGATCCGAGAAGTAAAAACTCCTTCACCTCTTCGATTTTTGCGTGTTGCATCACATCTCTTACTACGGCGTATCGATCTTCGGTGATCAGGGTCAAGATTTTCTTCACTAAGTCGCGGTATTGCGGTTTTTGCTCCAAGTGATCGAGAAGGATGAGAATCCCCTCAAAGAACCGGACTTTCCCTTCTGTATCGGTAAAAGGAAGTTTTGCTTTTCCATCGATCACTTTCTGAAAGTACCAGATGAAAACCTCTGGATAAGAAATGGGATGGAGGAGAAGCGAAAGGAGTTTTGTTTTGAGCGCTTCTTTCGTCTCTTTTTTGTTCAGCTCTGTGACAATGAAGTCTCTTAAGGGGTTTTGATCGACAGCAAAGAGGAGATTTAAAAAAATCTCTTCCCAGTCTTTCCTTACGGTTAAGAGGATTTGGAGAACCCTTTTTTGCAAGGATGCGATGTCGATGGTGAGAATGATTTCTCCTGGGGTGTGCATCTCCTTGAGAGAGGAGGCAAGTTTCTCTTTTGCTTTAACGTCGCTTAAGTCTTCTAAGAGGAGAAGTACCTGAAGTTTTTGTCCCTCAGAGAGGTGTGGATGAGACAAGATTTCTTGTAATTTTGTTTGCAAAGAGGCTTTGAATTCGCCGTTTTTCAGAGTCTCCGGAAAGTCGCGTAGAAAGGCGTGGATCATTTGGATTGTAGTGTGGACACTGCTACTTGCTTCGAGCGACTTATGGAATCCCATTTCATGAGGAAGTTCTTTTTCTCGTAGGATAAACGGATCTTTGAGATCTTTTGGCGATGCGATTTTCGTATCTTTTTTGATCTTTGCGCGGGCCCCTTGCCACCATCGATTCCATTCATCGGTGGGGATCACCAAATCGATCATCTCTTCCTTGATTTCGGCAGCTGTTTTTGGGCCCAAGTCGCGGAGAAGATCGCGGATCACCTCGGCAGGATTTTCTCTCGCCTCTTTTTCCAATTGATCAGGATTTCCAAATCGCCTTGCGTAGAAATGGGAGTCGGGAAGAGGGATCAATGTTCGAAATGCCTTATCGAATGAAAGAGATTGGATTCCCAGGACGTTTTCAAATTCTGAAGAGACCTCTTCTCTAACGAGAGAAACAGACCTCACCTCTCCCGAGCCCCATCCTGCTGTATGAAAGATGTAGTTCCCCTCTTTCAAGTGAGAGAGGAGCTCAAAATTTCTGATTGCGCCCTGGAATTTTTCTCTCGATCGAAGACCCACTAAACGGAGCTTTTCGTTCATGAGTGGATCCTCTTGGAACCGGTTTTTCAAATGTTCCGTAGCAAGATCGGCGAGCTGGTCGCTGTTTGTCGTTTGCAAATCGAGGACGAGGCGGAGAACCTGATGGGCGAGCTCTCGATCTGTCAGTCCCCTCCAAAGAGGGAGAATCCGTTCGACTTGTAATCCAAAGGGCTTAGCCATTTCAGAGGCTTTGACGCTTTCAAGGGTCGCGATCATCTCTTCCCCATCGGGTTGATCCCCGTAGCAGTACTCTTCCCAAATTTTTAAAAACCCAGGATAGTCGTTATTTTGAATCCGCTCGCGAAAATCTTTCAAATAGGCCATAGAGTGAGTTCCCAAAGCAATACCCTCTTAAGAATTTGTGAGGAGTATAAGAGGAATTGGCAAATGATTCAAGAAGGGTTTCGGGAGATGTGGTTGGGGATAACAAGTGTGTTCGAAAAGTTTAACTTAAGAGAAAAATCGGAGAAGCAAAAGAGAGCACAGAGGAAAGCGCGAACCTATTCCATTTAAAGCTATCAAATTTCCAATAAAAAATTGGGGTTAATATTAATTTAATATTGACCCCAATTTTTTATTGAAATTTGATGCTTTAAATTCGTTTTGCTTTGAGCATCTTTGGAGTGGAATGAGTATAATACCGAAACAACCTGACGACCCGGTTTTTAAGCGCGCCAAAGCGCCGATTTTTGACGCATTTCCGGTATAAAGGGATTTATTGTTTATTTATTAAATTCTCTATTTTGTTATGATTGTTTGTAATTATGGATGAATTTGTTTCTTTTCCTTTCGGTGGTCAGATTAAAATAGATTTTGATTCGTCAAAAAAAGTTTTCTTCCTATCTGCCCCTATCTTTTCTTGCTCAGGGCAATTGCCTGGAAGTATCAAAAAATATGTAGAGGTAAGGGAAAAACATTCTTTTCATCCCTATAAAACTTCTTTTCTCCTGGATGGAGAAAATGGGGTTCTCTTAGTTCAGGAGCTCCCTTTTGTATGGGGGTTTCAGCCTAGTTTCAGAGAGCAGGTCCATGCCTTTCGGCGCCTTTCAGAGAGCTGTCACCATCTTCTTCTTGAGATGGCCATCGAAGAAAAACTCGAGCAGATTGAACGCTTTCTTAATGCTTCTGGATGAGCTCTGAGAGCTCAGTAGTCAGGTTTTGCAAAGTCTTTTTTTCAGCAGCACTCGGCACGCAGATCGGTTTTTTAAGCATCTCGCGCGCTTTTCTTAAAAAAACAATAGCATGAGCTGCAAAGTTGGGGAGTCTTTTGTCGGTTTCCTCTAACGGAAATTCGGTCCGGATCAAACTTAGGAGTTCTTGTTTGGTTTGACCGGCGTAGTTCCGGACGATCTCTTCTTTTCTCGCAAGTTCCCCAGATCTGCTGGCAAGGCTATAGATTGCCTGTCTTGGCATTTGGTCGATTTTGGTGTGCAAAAGGGCTGGCATCGCTGTATAGAATTCGTAGTATTGGAGAAAGTTGTAGGGTGTTTGTCGGTTGCCGTAGGTGGTGTAAAGCCAGGCGGTGAAAGCTCCGTCGCGGTATTTTTTCAAGATCTCTTGGGCTCTTTTAATGCGTTCTCCATGAAGGATCACAGCTTGGTTCGTGATCGCCTTCACTTCGGAGGAGATGGTGGTGAGGGCTTTGAGGTCGCCGTCTACTTCGTAAAAATCGGAGTGGCGAAAGTTTTTAAGGATCGTTTCGATGGCAGAAATTTCAGATGGGTTCAATTCACTCACGCGGAAAACGCCTGAAAAACTCGATAGATCACCGTTATTGGCCTTTTCGACAAGGGCTGTCATTTTGGTGTTTTGTGTTTCTTTCTGGCGAAACCGGAGATTTAAGAGATCATTGAACTTCGACATCGTCAAATCCTTGCTAAAATTTCTGAAGTGAGCGATCGATAGTCAAGAGAGGCCCTTGATTGGGGGGCTGTCTCAAAAATCGGTTTCCCGTAAATCGTCGCTTCAGATACCGCGATATCGCGTCTGATTTTTGTTTGCAAGAGTTTTCCTGGAAATGTCTCTTCTGTGACGTTTAAAAAGGCTTGATTGCTTTTTCCTCTCGGGTTCCAAAAGGAAAGAGCCACTCCTAAAACTTTGGTTCCGTGTCTTTCGGAGATATTATTAATGAATAGCGAAAGGCGCTGAAGTCCTTTCACGCTGTAAAATTCTGGTGTAGCACACACAAGGGAGTAATTGGAAGCGATCATCGCTGATTCGGTGAGCCAACAAAGAGAGGGGGGGGTGTCGATGAGGACGACGTCATAAGGGAGGTCGTGCAAGATGTCTTTGAGTCTCTCGTGTGAGTAGCGATCGGCAGCTAAGGCTCCTGAAACTTCGACCCTCTCTAACCAAGTGTCAGCAGGGATGATGTCCATATTCGGAATGCACGTTTTCAGGATCACTTCGGAAAGTGTTTTTTCTCCTTGTAAAACAGGCGCTATGCTGTCTTGTTCATCGGGATCAAACCCAAGTCCCGTTGTCAGGTTGGCTTGGGCGTCGAAATCGATGAGGAGCACCTTTTTATTGTGATACTTGCAAAGAGCCGCTCCAATGTGGAGGGCTGTCGAGGTCTTTGCTGTCCCCCCTTTGAAGCTGCTGATAGAAATAATGATCATATCTCATCCTTGTGAGTAGGGAGATAGTAACGCTCTCGTCTTTTTCTCCTCTACGATTTTGGAGAGAAAATCGTCGATGCTCACTTCGCCATGGACAACATTGTCCCGGGTTCGAAGGGCAACAGTCCGGTTTTCGATCTCTTTATCTCCAATTGTGAGCATGTAGTTCACTTTCAACAATTGCGCATTGCGCACTTTTTTGCCAACAGATTCATGGGTATCGTCGATCTCACATCGGATCCCCGCTTTCTGAATCTTCTCTTTGACCTCTCTTGCAAAGGGGGCGTGTCGATCGGCCACGATGAGGATCCGGACGGGATAGGGGCTGATCCAAAAGGGGAATTTGCCTGAAAAGTGTTCGACTAGGATCCCGAAGAATCGTTCGATCGATCCGAGAATCGCTCGATGGAGCATAACGGGCCGTTTGTGGGTTCCGTCGCTGTCGACATATTCGAGTTCAAATTTTTGGGGAAGGGCAAAGTCGAGCTGGATCGTTCCGCACTGCCAGAATCGCCCGAGCGCGTCTCTGATCTGAATGTCAATCTTAGGTCCATAGAAAGCGCCATCTCCTTCGTTGATGTGATAGGAGTGGCCCCAATCGTCTAAAGCCCCTTTCAGTCCGTTTGTCGCAATTTCCCACTCTTCATCAGAACCAATGGTTTTGGTTTTATCAGGGCGGGTCGAGAGTCCGAGTTTATAAGGAAGACCAAAAGTCATGTAAAGCTTATCGGCAAATTGGATGAGCTTTAAGATCTCTTCTCGGATCTGATCGAGCCGCATAAAAAGGTGGGCATCATCTTGGTGGAAGCTTCTCACTCGGAACAGGCCGTTCAACGCTCCTGAGGCTTCAAAACGGTGGACGTGGCCAATTTCAGCCACCCGGAGTGGAAGTTCTCGGTAGCTGTGGGTTGCTGTCTTGTAGAAGAGCATGCAGCCCGGGCAGTTCATTGGCTTGATCGCAAACTCCCTCTCCTCAATCTGAGAGGTATACATGTTGTCTTTGTAATGAAACCAGTGGCCTGATCTCTCCCAAAGTTCTTTGCTCATCATGGCTGGTGTTTTGATTTCAATGTAATCGCCTTGCTGCAATTCGCGAAGAAGAGCGATCAGCTCATTCCAGATGAT
Organism: Chlamydiota bacterium; assembly: GCA_027451585.1. Taxonomy (GTDB): domain Bacteria; phylum Chlamydiota; class Chlamydiia; order Chlamydiales; family SM23-39; genus DAIDHZ01. The sequence continues at coordinate 37,599 of DAIDIZ010000055.1, read as the reverse complement.
GAGACCGTGCGGGTGGATGAAAGGCATCCCGGGGGCCTCTTCTTTAAAGGAGAAAAGATCGAGAGCGGGACCTAAGACTTTGTGGTCTCTTTTTTTCGCTTCTTCTAAAAGAGTGAGGTAATCTTTGAGCCTTTTTCGATCGGGGAAAGAGATCCCGTAAATGCGGGTGAGCATGGGGCGGTTCACATCCCCTTTCCAATAGGCGCCGGATGTTTTTAAGATTTTGAACGCTTTGATTTTGTTCAATGCCGCTAAGTGGGGGCCTCGGCAAAGGTCAACGAATTCCCCTTGGCTATAGGCAGAGATCGGCTCCTCGGTAAACCCGTCGATCAGCTCGACTTTATAAGGGTTTTTTCCAAAAGCTTCTTTTGCCTCTTTTTTATTTATGAACTCTTGTCTCTTTGTCTTGTGGTTTTCAGCAAGGACTTTGTCGACCTCTTGCTCGATCTTTTCAAAATCGGTATCGGAAATCGAAAGATCGGCAAAATCGTAGTAAAAACCGTTTTCAATAGGAGGTCCAATGGTGGGTTGGGCCTCAGGCCAAAGGCGGAGAATCGCTTGAGCTAGGACGTGGGCCGAGGTGTGCCAAAAGACTTCTTTGCCTAAGTTATCATCAAAATTCAAAAAAACGACTTCGTCGCCTTGGGAAAGGGGGGTGTCAAAATCTCTTAAACGTCCGTTTACTGTCGCCGCGACCGCTTGGTCAGGAGCCGTTAAATGGAGGTGTTCCGCCGCTTCTTTAAGAGTAGCGTGTTCGGGGAGGGAGACTTTCTTCTTGTTGATTGTAAGATCCATCGATCGTCCTGTTGAGCTAAAGAAAGAAGAAAGTGTACAGTATGGAAAGACCCATGTAAAGCGGATTTACACATGAAGCAAGAATCGGTTCCCTCTCGTCTTGGGCTCGGGATCATCATCTCTCTTGTTGCCTATCTTTTCTTTGTGACGGCAAGTTCTCTTGTCTGGAGCTTTCAGGGGGCCTTCCCGACTGTTCAGATCATTTTTATCCAAAACATGGTCAGTCTCCTCTGTGTAATCCCTCTTCTTTGGGTAAGGCCTTTTGAGGGGCTGAGGACGCAGGCTTTCTCGACTCACTTCATCCGGGATCTTTCGGGGGTTTTGAGCTACTACCTCTATTTTGTGGCGATTCGGTATTTGAACCTGGTCGATGCGACAACGCTCAACTATACCGCCCCTTTTTTCGTCCCCTTCTTTTGGTGGATGTGGATGAGAGAGAAAGTGGGGCGCAACGTCTGGTATTCGATTGTGGTTGGGTTTATCGGAGTTGCGGTGATTTTGAATCCGACGAGGCAAATTTTTCAGCTCGGGTTTATTCTCGGCCTTTTTGCGGGGATTTTGTCGGCGGTGGCTCTCTGTGCCGTGCGGATGTTAAGTCTCAAGAAAGAACCTGCTAGAAGAACTCTTTTTTACTATTTCTTGATCGGCTCGGTGCTGAGTTTTCCTTTTGCTTGGGTTTACTGGGTTCCTCCTACCCTATCGCAATGGTTTCAGGCTATTGGGATTGGGGTTGCCACCGCGGGCGGACAGCTTCTTCTTACGGTTGCCTATCGACACGGGACTGCATCCTATCTCTCTCCATTGGGCTACATGACCGTTGTTTATGCGGGGGGCATTAGCTATTTTCTTTTCGACAAACCGTTTAGCCTTCGAACGGCTATTGGGGCTCTTTTGATTATTTTAGGAGGAACTGCCACCTATCTGCTGAAAAAACGTCCCGCCTCTCTTGCGGAGACGTTTGAGGTTCCAAAACCCAAGGACAAGAATCCGTTGTAGGATTTGCGTTTTTATCTCGACTTTGTACATTTTTTGAACGAGCAGCTCCGCAAAAGGGGCCTTATTTTCGGTGTATCCTGTCTTCCTTCTAGGATCTGAAGTGAACAGAACTGACTTTGCAGGCGTCCTGGAACAGTCGATTCTGTGCCCAGGTTTGAAACCAAAGAGAGAGGTCTTCTTCGCTCACTTCTTCACTGAGCTTTGATAGAGCCCCTTCTAGAGTGGCCCCCTCTTTAAAGGCTTGCAACAGATCGAACTCTACTTTGGTAATGGCTCCGAGGAAGATTTCGGTTTTTTTTCGAAAGAGGAGAAAGTAGAGAGGCCTTTTAGCTGGGAGTAGGTCGGGAAACGGGTTGTTTTCCCAGTAATCAACCGGTTGTGAAAGGAGCTTTTCGCGGAAAGCAAAGAGGTCTGTTTTGAGTTGAAACAGGGCAACAAAACTTTGGAGAAAGAGTTTGCCGTTCAGTTGTTTGGGCTGAGGCTTTTCTTTCGCATAACGGATGCTTTGGAAAGCAAAATCGATCTGAGCCATCTCTAGACATAGGGAGCGATCTTCTTCTTGGTAATGGGTCTCGAGCCAATTTGGAAATCGATAGCCGAGAGTGTAAAGCCAGAATTCGTGAGAGGGATTCTCGATCAGGTAGGGAATGGCCAGCCTCTGGTTGAATTGGGCGGTGCCAAAGAGTCTGACAAGGCCCGGATAATGGGCTTGCATCACGTTCAAGAAACGATACCAGTATTGTTGGTTATAGACTCCGATTTTTTGGAACGACTTCAGATAGGGACCGTCTTTGACCTGTTCTTGGATCTCTTTTTTAAGCCCCTCGGGATAGATAGGGATTTCATCTTTTGAGAGTTTTTCAATGGGCCTTGTCTCTATAGTGTGAAACCACGACTGGAGCTGGAGAAGTGATTGGGGGGGCTCTGGCTGTTTCATGAGTGGGTCAATTGGTTTTGGAATGCTCTCGCTTTTAAGGCCTCTTCACAGGTTTCTTTAAAAGGAATAAACCGGTCGTCCCATTCGAGAAGGGTTGAAACGGGGCCCGTTTTTGCATACACTTCGGCATAAATGTCCCAGACTGCATCACAGACCGGATGGTCGTGCGTATCCAGGCAATAAGCATTGTAATCAGTATGCCCGGCTAAATGGATTTGGACCACTCTATTTAAGGGGAGATTTTGGTAGTACTGCTTAGGATTGAATCCTTGATTGCGGCTCGAGACGTAGATGTTGTTGACATCGAGCATCATGAGGATGTCGGCTCGATTTACGACTTCTCCATAAAATTCCCATTCGGTCATTTCGTCTTGATGAAAGCTTGCGCAAGCAGAGAGATTTTCTAAAGCAAAGGGAATCTCCAAAAAGTCTTGCACGATCCGGGCTCTTTCTACGACGTAGGTGATCACCTCTTTTCTAAAGGGGAGCGGGAGGAGGTCGTGGTAATGAGCCCCATTGAGTTTGCCCCAGGAAAGATGATCCGAAATCCAAGGCGCTTTGATTCTCTTTGCAAGTTTCTTGATTTTTTTTAGGTAATTGAAATCAAGAGGGTCAGAACTTCCAATACAAAGAGAGACTCCGTGCATTACAACGGGATAGCGATCCAAAATGGCATCAAGGCGAGCCAGATCTTCTGGACTTTCTGAGATGTAATTTTCGCTAATGATCTCAAACCAGTCGATGATTTTTGGTGAAGAGAGGATTTCCTCAAAATGGACAGGGCGCAGACCAACTCCAATGCCAAGGTTCGGCAACTCGCGATATGTTCCGTTGAGGAAGTAAGGAGGCCTTGCTTGGGATTGGTGTATCTGCGCTCTTTCCATTGATTATTCTCCGTCTAACACCTTGCGCGCTGCGCTTTTTCTTTTGGCTGCGATATCATCTGCTGTCGGAACATACTCTTCTTTGGTGTACCCATTGCGTCCAGCTGATGTGTTGGCATTGCATCCATCTCTTTCTTTGCTGCTACCACAAGATGTATCACATTTCCTAGGTTCTCGTGAACACTTTGTGAAAGCGATTTCTTTTTTGCTTGGGGCATGTCCTTTTGCAGAAAGGCAGAGTCCTGCTGCTAATCCGATCAGAGCTATTTTGATCAGGTTTTGGTTTTTCATAGATAATCTCCTTAGTTTTTAATTCCATTAAGTCTTTTTTCGAGACGACAGGTTGGAATTTCTTGTATAATTATTTGCCTATAGCACAAATGTATTTTTTTTTATCAAGTTCGTTTTCAAAATTCTTGACAGAAGCTCTTAAATGGGTCTAAAATTCTCCCCTTTTATACCGGGAATGATTCAAGAGTCGGCTTTTTGGCCGGCGTGACGCTTGAATCATTTCTGGTGGTATATTGGAGGTCGTTATGACAACGTCTGTTTCTTCTTATCCTCAAGTTCAACTCTCTATGGGAAAGCCTGCATCAGCTTCAATTGTCACCGAAGATCTCGTTATGCGCCCTGTTACACAGGCTGATGCGAGGGAGTACCACGAACGGTTGTTCGGGAATCGTAATGTGATGGCTAATACGACTGGAGAGTTGAAAGATTTGCAGTCGGTAGAGGAACGAGTCTCTTTATGGGTTTCTCGGTGGCGAGAAGGAGATCCGTTTAGTGGTTTCTGTATTAACGAGAAAGCAACGGGAGTTTTTGTCGGACATGGTATTTTAGGTCATGGTAGTCAACAGGGCGTGTCAGAGATGGCTATCCTAACTACTCCAGAATATTGGACTCCAAAATATCAAATACAAATCGGAAAGGGTCTCCTTGCTTATGCAAGAATCCTTGTAGGGGCTCCTTTACAAGGTTCTCCTTTTACAACAATTGAAGCTACTGCGCGGGTCGATCAAGTTGCCATGAACAAGATTCTCTCTTCCTTTGCGGGAAAGCCTGTTGCAGAAGAAGTCAGACATGGCGCTCCAAGAAATGTCTACCGATTGGTTGTTGCAAATGAGCCACCAGTTGAGCGTGCGGTGGTTAAAGATTATTAATGGAAGCGCAGAGAAAAAGATCCTGTCCATCTTGATATCTTGCTATTTTTTGTTTAGGAGTTTGTTTATGGGAATCGATATTTGTCGTTCTGATTTGCATGTTTTGTCCGCTCCGGGAAAACCTGCAGAGGTTGAGATGAGAGCTCAGAGAATCTTGCTCCGCCCTGTTACAAAGGCCGATCTGGAGGACTATCACAAATACCTGTTTGGGAGTCCTGTTGTGATGGCAAAATATGGAAAGGGCGAGGTGAAGAGTCTTTGTGAGGTAGAAAATCGGATCAAAACCTGGACGGCTCGATGGGAAAAGGGGGATCCTTTTAGCGGACTTTGCATCAGAGATAAAGAGACAGGAGAATTTATTGGCCATGTTATATTAGGCCATAGCGATGTCCCAGGAACTGCCGAGTTAGCGATTCTTATACGTCCAGAGTATTGGAACCAAAAATACGGAACAGAGGCCCTGAGATCTGTTTTTGCCTATGCGCGCGAAATCCTTTACTACCCGTTAGATGGCGCTCCCTTTACCAAAATCGAGGCGACGGCTCGAGTTGATAACGTCGCCTCAAATCGGTTGCTCACCGCATTTGCGGGGGCTCCGGTTGCTCAACAATACAAACATGGAGCTCTGCGCAATCTCTACAAAGTGGATCTCAGCGAAGCGCGACAGACCGCGGCAAGTCAGCACTTTAAAAAGACTGCAGCTTGATTTGCGACCAGCTCGATTACTCTCCTGCGAGGACTTTAGAGGCTGCGCTTTTTTTCTTATGTTCGATATCGGCAATGGTCGGTACGTATTCATCTTGTTCATAGCTGCGGTATCGAGGCTCTTCTTGAGCTACTTTACTTTTCTTCTTCATTGTTCTTGAGGAAGATTTTTCTTTTTTTACTGAAAAATTTCCCTGCGCAGAAATGCATAATCCTGCAGCCAGTCCAATAAGTGTAATTTTGATCATTTTTGTATAATTCATCGCATTTTCTCCAGTTAATGTGTATATATTCTCTCACTACAATATAATTTTATTTTTGTAAAATGCGAAGTGCGTTGAGTATGACGATGACATCGATGATTTCTTGTAGGGCTGCTCCAATGGGAGGGGCAATGTATCCAAAAGCGGCCAGCACCATGAGAGCGCCGCTTAAACCCATTCCGGTGAAAATGCTCTGTTTTGCAATGAAGAGCATTCGTTGGCCCAGGGCGATGATTTGAGGCACTTTTGACAGGTCATCAACTAGAAGGACGATATCGGCCGCTTCTGCAGAAATGGCCGTCCCATGGGCTCCCATAGCGATTCCGATCGTGGCTGTAGCAAGGGCGGGAGCATCGTTGATCCCGTCGCCTACCATGGCGAGGTAGGGATCTTTCTTTTTGTATTGTTGGATGATCGCCACTTTTTGTTCTGGGAGGAGTTCGGCTTCAAAGTGGGTGATTCCGACTAAGGCAGCGATTTTTGCGGCAGAGGCTCTCCTGTCTCCGGTAATCATGGCGATCTCTTGGATTCCGAGTTTTTTCAATTGCTTCATGACGAGAGGAACTTCTTTGCGCACCTGGTCGTTCAGCAGAAAAATGCCGATGAGATGGTCGTTCTTGAATAAATAACAGAGAATCCCATCAGAGGATCCAAAAGGAGAGGCCTCCATTTTTCTTTTGGCAAGGACTGACGAGCCGATGATGTAGCGATCGATACCAATGGTCCCGGAGATTCCCATCCCTGGGGTTTCTGTAAATTTTTCGGGAAGAGGGAGTTGTTTCCATCGTTTGCTAGCTTCTTGTGTGATTGCTTTGGCAATGGCATGGGTAGAGAGTTGCTCGAGAATAGCGGCGTGATAAAGGAGATCCTCTTCTGATTCATCGGCAAGAGGCACGATCTGTTCGATGACAGGAGCGCCTAAGGTGATTGTCCCTGTCTTGTCGAAGAGGATTGTTTTCGTCGAGGCGATCTGTTCAATCGGCCCGCCCCCTTTGGTAATGATCCCCTCCTTAGCAGCTTGATTGATCGCGCAGATGACTGCAAGAGGAGTGGCTAAGATGAGTGGACAGGGAGTAGCGACCACAAGAACAGAAAGGATGGTCACATATTCGTGAGTGAGAAGGTAGCCGATAAGAGCCATTGCGAGAGTGAGTGGAGTAAAAAAAATGGCGTACCGATCTGCCAGTCTCTGAATGGGGGCTTTCTCTTCTTGAGCTTTTTGGACGAGTTTGACCATTTTCGTGTATTGACTCTCTTCGCTTCGTTTTTCTGCTTTGAGGGTAATAGCTCCTGTCCGATTGAGTGATCCACTCAAAAGGGAATCCCCTGCTCCTTTTTCTTGGGGGAGCGGCTCTCCGGTGATGGCTGAGGCGTCGATCTCAGTTTTCCCATCGACAATAGTTCCGTCGACAGGGATCAGATCTCCAGGTCTCACAATCAATAGATCTCCTATATTGACCATTTTGACATCGATCTCTTCTATTTCGCCCGTTTTGGTTTTTCGATAGGCTTTGCTTGGAGCTCGCTTAAAGAGTTCCTCTAAAGAGGTGCTTGCTTTTCTAAATCCATGTTTCTCAAGAGCTTCTCCTCCTAGCTGCATTAAAACAACAACAGATCCGGCAAATGCTTCATTGAGAAGGATCGCCGTCACGATGGCGAGCATGGCAACAATGTCGGCTGCAAATTTACCTTGGAAAATCCCCCGATTTGTTTTGTAGAGAATGGGCAATCCGCCCACTAAGAGAGTCGCAAACCAAATCCAGTGCGCCCCTTCTTTTTGATTAAGGGCGAAGAACAAAGACCCCAAGAGAATCGCCCCAAAAACGAGGAGAGGTGGGATAGAGAGTTTGTTTATCATATATATTATACCATCTATCAAAAATAATCTTTAGCGTAGAGCCCCATCTCATCATAGAGGATCCCTACACTATACTCGTTCCGCCACAAAGATTTTTTCTGGAAAAATGTTATTATAAGTGTCTTGTAATTTTGTTTTTATTTCAATTGTTGACAAATTATCTAATTAAGAATAAATTGAGGTAGAGCGGTTGTTTTTGGGTGGTGTATGTTAAATCCGAATCAAATTGAGCAGTCTTACCAGGATTTCATGAAGAATCTTCCGGCATCTGCTCATGACGGGGTCTTCTCGATAGGGCTACAATTTCTCTATGAGCAGAATCTTTTGGAGACTCTTCCTACTTGTGAAGAAGATTCGGAGGACCTTTCTCAGTATTTTCATGTGGTAGAAAGTCCGGAAAAGGTCACTTTATTCAATGATCATTTCATTGTTTGGATTGTGCCGAAGATGGACGAAGAGCTAGCCATGACTTATGTATTGATCGCTCTTAACCACCCGCAAAAACCCCACCTTGAGATTGTATTTACCACGCACGGGGTCTACAACAGTCCCCGCTATGTGTTAAAAGTATTACAGTATTTTCTTTCGGATGTGCTTGAGACAGAGGCGACGATCATCTCACTTGAAGAACATGGTTAGTGCATCTTTCATTTTTTGAGCAAGGTTCCGGTAGAGAGGTTTGGTTGTTGCTTCTTGTGCGGCCTCGATTGGTTCTAGTTGGCCCAAAGAGAAAGGGAGAACTGTGGTGGGAAGTCCCTTGCTGTTCACGAAGGAGAGGTCTTGAATTGAGTCTCCATCGACGTAGTCGTAATCAGATTCAGCTGTGACTGTGTAGGGTCCAAAGACCACTTTCTGAGAAGTTCTTTCGATGAGAGAAATTTCCGCTGAGAGGGATTTTCTTCCTTCGCGACTCACGATATTCTTTTTGATTTCTCCAGAGATTTTTTGTTTGTCTCTTCGGTAACCAATGGTTTGATTTTGTGAGGAGGTGAGAGTGACCTGGAGTTGGAGTGTTCCTCGACCTGGAATTACTTGAGCAATCCTTGATGCTGAGAGAGTTCGGATCACTTCCGCGGTGAGAGAGCCATCTTCATCGCCTTGGATGTAAGAGACTGAAAGAGAAGGGAGGTCTTGGGATGAGGACCATTTATAGCTGCAGCCTGTCAAACAGAGAAGGGCGCAAAGAGAAAGAATGGAGGATATCTCTAATTTGTCTTTTTTTCTTTGCGTCTTTTTTTCTTTGCGTCTTTGGGTTAAAGGGGCCACTTAAGTGTCTGGGGAGAGAGAGATGAGCTTTTCTTGAGCGACCAAAGCGGCTTCGGTGTTTGGGTATTTAGCGATCACTTTCGTATAGTAGATTTTAGCCGCAGGGATTTTTTTAGTCTTTTCGAAGAATTTACCGGTTTTTAAAAGGTTCGCTGCGTAGGCTTCTTCGATTTGCAGGAGAAGGGCTTCGGCTTCGGCAATTCTTGGTTCTCGAGGGAATGCAAGGCGGAACTTGCGCAAGGAGACTTCTGCTAAATCAAGTAGATCAGGATCGATGCTATTGCCTTCTGTTTGTGAGAGATAGACGCGGATTTTTTCCAAATAAGCTGTTGCGGCTAGCTCATGCTTTGGAAACTTGCGGAGCAAGGTATCGAAAGCATCGAGGCTTTCTTGGAAGTCTTTCAAATCAGCCAAGATCGCTCCCTTGCTCAGAAGGGAACGGGCGGCGAGGTCGCTGTGAGGAAGGCAGGCGATTACCTCGTCGTAAATTTCGAGAGCGTCTTCTTTTCCTGACAGCCAGCGGGGCGCTTTATGAGAGTGGAAGAGGGGCTTTTTTTCTCCCTGACGGAACCTCTCAGCGATTTCAAATTTGTACTCGATGGCCTGTTCAAAGTGTTTAGGGGTGAGTGACTGGTTGAGGTAGTTTGAGAAGTAGTCGTTCGCGATCAGAGGGTGATTGAGATTGAGGTAGGCTTCTCCGACGAGAAATGGGGTTTCTTCAGCAAAGGGACTGCTTGGGAAGTGGTGGCAGATGAAGTCGCCGTAGGTGATGACTGTCCACCAGTGCTTCTGCGTAAAAGCTTCCTGAAGAGAACTATGGAACTCTTGTACCGAAGGTCCTTCGTATTCCCAAGCGATTTCAGGAGTCTCTTGAGCAAGAAGGGGCAGCGAGGCAGCAATAGCAAAGAAAAAATTCCTACTCATATAGAGAAATAGAGTAAAGGATCTCCTGTCATTTTGTCAATTTTTGAGCAAAGGAAGGCTTCTATAGGCAATGCTATAGGTCATGGCGGCTAGGATGATGAAAAGGAAAATGCTTGCTGTATCGGGCAATAGATAGGGGTGGGAAGTAGGGATGATTCCGATGACAGAGAGAGCGGCAATAACAACGCCCATGAGGGCATCTCCACCCACAAGCCCTGAGGCAAAAATGGTTCCTCCTCCGAGCTCCTTGGCTTTCCAATCGGCGATCTTTCGGACGAGCCCTCCGACGAAAATCCCTGAACTCAAAGAGAGGGGCAGATAGAGGCCGATGGCAAAAGGAATGATCGGTATTTCGAGGAGGAGAAGAATGAAAGCTAGAGCTACTCCGGTAAAGACGAGGGGGAATGGAAGAGTTTTTTCCATGACTCCTTGGGCAATCATCGCCAAGAGGTTGGCTTGAGGCGCAGGCAACAGGGGTGACCCGATGACATAGGTTTCATTTAAAACAGATACGGCAGCTCCGATGACAAGAGAGGGAATAACGAGTCCTAGGATTTGCGAGATCTGTTGTTTCCAGGGAGTAGCACCGAGTAAAAATCCCGTTTTTAGGTCTTGCGAGGTGTTTGTGGCAAGACCGATTGCGACGCAAGCAACTACGCTTAAGGTGATTGCGGAAATGAGATAGGCTCTTTCTGTCCAGCCGAGTTTTAAATAGATGGTGCAGGTAATGAGGAGCACGGTGATGAGCATGCCTGAAACAGGGCTCGATGAGCTGCCGACAACTCCGCAGGCAATCGACGATACGGCGACGAAGAAAAGAGATAATACGAGAAGTAAAATGACGCTGAAGAGGTTAAATGAAAGATAGGGAACGACAAGAAGGATAAGCCCAACGGCGAGGGCCACGATGAGAAGCCATTTCATTGAGATATCTAGGTCCGTTCTATCCAGTTTATGGAGATGAGTCCCTTTTCTAAAAAGTTCTTTGAGTCCATCTCGAAAAGCTTTCGCGAGCAGCGGGATCACCTTGATGAGGTGGAAAATTCCTCCCGTAGCCACCGCACCGGCACCAATATAGCGGATATAATTAGACCAGATTTCATCGGAAGACATTTGGCTGATCGGGATCGATCCCGGGTAGACAACGCCTACAGTGCCTGAAAAAGCGACGATGAGAGGGATGATCACCATCCATGCGAGAAACCCTCCTGAAAACATCACAGTGGAAATACGAAACCCGATGAGATAGCCGATCCCCAAAAGTGCTGGTGTTCCATCGAGAGAAAATCGAGAGCCGGGAAGGAGGCGTAAGGCAAAAGAGGGGACCTCATTCCAGAGATAAAAAGCGCTCATACAGATTTTGTAAAGAGAAGCGACTACAAATCCATAGACTCCTTGAATCGCCCTTTTTCCGGCAGTGGCACTCGACATTAAAATTTCTGCGCAGGCAGTCCCTTCCGGGTAAGGGAGTTTTTTATGCTCCTCGACGATCAGAAATCGTCGCATAGGGATCATGAAAACGATTCCTAAAATCCCCCCCAAAAGAGAAAGGAGGAAGATTTTAAAAAGGGAGGGGTGATCTCCCATTAAGATCAACGCGGGCAGGGCAAAGACGATTCCTCCTGCGAGCCCCTCTCCCATAGTGGCAATAGTTTGGATGATGTTGTGTTCAAGAATCGTTGTTTTCCCTCGGAAGAGAAAACGACTCAATCCGAGAGAGAGAACGGCGGCAGGGATTGAGGCGGAAACTGTTTGTCCAATTTTGAGACCAAGATAGGTGTTGGCAAGAGCGAAGAAAAATCCAAAAAATATCCCAATGACGATTGAGCGAAAGGTGAGTTCTCTCATCTTTTGGTCGGCGGGGACAAAAGGTTTGACCATTGCATTTCCTCAAAATAATTATCAATACAGTGAGGTGTTTTTTTATGCAAGTCCGAGGGCTTTGATTTTGGCTTCGATTCTGGAGTCAGCATCAATGCCCCATTGCGAGTCGATCGAAAGGGTCCCCATTTTTTTCTTTTGGCTCGTGAACTGAATCTCGACAGTTGATTTACCTGGATGCTCTCGGAAGAGGTTTTTCAGTTTGAGAATATCACTCATTTTGAGCAGGTCAAGATCGAGAGAAAAGACGAAGTGTTTCGTCTCTTGTTTGGGGGCATCGCTCACAGGTTTCTCCTTTTTCCACTTCGATTTCGATTCTGCGCTCGCTTTGACTTGCATTTTGAGTTTATCAAACAGCTCATCTGAGAGCCGCATTTTATCTTCATTCATCGAGGAGAGGTCTTCGAGGTGACGACAAGATAGTTGGAGAGCCCCCTCTTTTCGATCGAGGACTAAAATAGCGTAAATGAGTTGGTTTTCTCGGATTAGCTCTTGTTTTTCTTCGAAAAGCTCTGACCAGATGGGCAGTTCAAATTGCTCAATCCCGTCTCCAATACTGAGGATCGCAAACTTTTTTTGGCTTTTGCTGGAGATTTTGATTTGCACCGAATTGATGATGAAGGAGGATCGAACGAGCATTCCCTGAGGGATGGTTTCAAAATCACCTAATGGGACGCAGGAGAGTTGTTTTAAGATCTTTTTGTATTGGTCCATTGGATGGCCAGTTAAGTAAAATCCGAGGAGCTCTTTTTCCCTTTGGAGGAGATGGGATTGGGGTGAGGGATTTTTTACTTCAGGGGGTATTTCAAAGAGTGCGGTCGGCTCTTCGAGAAGGGAAAGGAAGCTCATCACTCCTTGTTCTGCCTCTTTTTGATCTCGGCTTGCCTGGTCGAACATGGGCTCTAGAGAAAGGAGCATCGCATCTCGAGTCCATTTTGTGAAATCAAAGCACCCCGCTTCAATGAGGAGCTCGACTTGCTTTTTACCGATTTTTCTTTTTTCCATTTTTTGGACAAAATCATAGAGAGAAATAAAGGGGCCTTGCTTTTTTCTTTCATCTAAAATGGCGTCGACCACATTGCTGCCCACTCCTTTGATGCCAGAAATGGCAAAGCGGATCCCGTCGGGAGCTGCAGAAAAAGTACTGCCTGCTTGATTGACATCAGGAGGAAGAACGGGGATCCCAATGGCTTTTGCTTCACCAATGAATTTGGCCACTTTGGTCGTATCATCTTTGTCGGAGGTCATTAGCGCTGCCATCCACTCTTTCGGGTAGTGGGCTTTGAAATAGGCGGTGGCGTAAGAGAGATAGGCGTAGGCAGCTGCGTGCGACTTATTGAATCCATAAGATGCGAATTTTTCGATCTTATCGAAAATTCTCCCTGCCGTGTCTGAATCAATCTGTTTGTCCCCAGCTCCTCGGATGAATTTTTCCCGCTGTTTTCCCATCTCCTCTTTATCTTTTTTCCCCATCGCTCTGCGGAGAACATCCCCTTCTCCGAGCGAATAACCGGCAAGCGCACTCGCGATTTGCATCACCTGCTCTTGGTAGACCATCACGCCGTAGGTTTCTGAAAGGATATCTTTCATGAGGGGATGATCAATTTCGATCGGTTCCCTTCCATGTTTGCGGTTGATGTAGGAGGGAATCATGTCCATGGGGCCTGGACGGAAGAGAGCCACCACGGCGATGATCTCTTCAAAGAAATCGATGTGCAGTTGTTTTGCTAAATCGGCCATCCCTCCTGTTTCGATCTGGAAAACTCCGAGGGTTTTTCCTTGATTGATCAGGTCAAATGTCGCTCGATCGTCCAGAGGGAGGTTGCTCCAGTCAATCTTGCGCCCGCTATTTTTTTCGATTTCATCAGCGCAGATCTGGAGCGATGTGAGAGTTTTGAGTCCCAAAAAGTCGATTTTAAGCATCCCGACGCTTTCTACAGGCTTCATCGCAAATTGAGTCACCACCATATCCGAGTCTTTGGCGGTGCAGACGGGGATGAGCTCAGTGATCGGTTTTTCGGAGATGATTAAACCGGCTGCATGGGTGCTCGTATTCCGGATCGATCCTTCGGCTTTCCTCGCCATTTCAAGGACTCGCTTTGCTTCGTCATCGTTTTCCATGAGGCGAGTCAGTTCAGGATCCATCTCGAAGGCCTTTTCGAGAGTCATGTTGGGATCTTCGGGAACGAGAGATGCAATGGTATTGACTTTTGAAAGAGGAACATTCAACACACGTCCGACATCGCGAATGGCCATCTTCGCTTTCATCGTGCCAAATGTGATGATTTGGGCTACTTTATCCTTTCCGTATTTGGCGACTACATAATCGATCACCTCTTGTCTACGGTTCATGCAAATATCGACGTCGATATCTGGATAGGAAATCCTCTCAGGATTGATGAATCGCTCGAAGAAGAGATGGAAGCGGAGAGGTTCAATGTCGGTGATGCCGATGAGGTACGAAATGATCGATCCCGCTGCCGATCCGCGTCCCGGTCCCATCGGAATTTTTTTCCTTTTGGCCCAGTTGATGAAATCAAATACAATCAACATGTAGTCGGTCATCCCCTTGGAAGTGAGGATGTGGAATTCATATTCAAACCGATCTCGGACAACTTGAAGAGGGTCTTTTCCTGGATACTTTTTTACGACGTGAGAGAGCCTTTCTGGAGTATAGCGTGTGGCAATCCCCTCTTCGCAAAGGGAGCGCAAGTAATGTTCAGCCTCTTTTGTTCTCTCTTCTTTAGAAGACGATTTACCCTCGAGAGAAGGGGGGATGAAGACAGGATAATGCTTTGTTTTGAGATCAATTTCACACTGACATTTTTCAGCGATTTTTACCGTTTCTGCGATGGCTGCGGGAAGATCGGCAAAAAGAGCTTTCATCTCTTCATCTGATTTGAAGTAAGATTCTCGTGTGGAGGCGACTTCTCTTTTTGGATTGGGGATTCGATTCTTCGGATTTCCCATCGAATCTCGTTCCCAAATTTCCACCGGTTCTCCCGATTGGACATTCAAGAGGATTTCATGAGCCTCCCAATCTTCTGGGTCGAGGTAGTGGATCGGATTGGTGGCGACGAGCGGGATTTGGAATTCTTGAGAGAGACTCATAAGAATCTCATTGATTTTTGCCTCTCTTTCGACAAACTCTTTCCCCCGTTGGATAAGCCAACTCTCTGCTTTCATTTGCGACGGATCGAAGGGATGTCGTTGGATTTCGAGATAGAGATCGTCTTGGAATCCTTCTTTGTACCAAAGGATCTCTTCTTTTTCATTCCCTTGTTGGATAGCAAGTCCAAGAGGCCCGTCAGCGGCTCCAAGGAGGCAAATGAGACCTTCCCGGTTAGCAAACAAAGTTTCTTTATCGATCCGAGGCTGGTGGTAGAATCCTTCAAGAAACCCAATTGAACTAAGTTTACAGAGATTGAGATAACCTGTTTTATTTTTTGCTAATAGCACGATGGGAAGCGAACTCGGGACGCCGTAGATTCTCTGCTTTTCGGTGCGTGATTTGGGGGCGAGAGCGATTTTACAGCCAAAAATAGGGCGGACACCTACCGCTTTACACGCCTTAGAAAAGTCGACTGCTCCATAGAGGTTTCCTTGATCGGTCAAGGCAATGGCCGGGAGACCCCGTTTTTTTGCCCGTTCAGCAAGAGCTACGACAGAAACTGTTGAGTCGAGAATCGAAAACTGAGAATGGGCATTGAGGGGGATCCATTGGGACATTTAGGTAGACACTTCTTTATTGGATTCTTTTTCTCTCGTTTTAATCGACCAAAGAGGCAAGACGATCAGAGCCCCGAAAAGAGAACAAATGAAAAGAGAAAGGAAAAACTGATCCCACCCACCCCACTTGATGAATAAGCCAAGAGGCCCTCCTGCAGTAGCAGAACCTAAGTAAGCAAAACAGCCTGCAAATCCGGTTGCTGTAGCCGCTGCTTTTTTATGAGATAGCTCTGCTGCGGCTAAGCCAAGGAGCATTTGGGGGCCAAAGATGAAAAATCCAAATAGAAATAAGATCGCTGCATCGAGAAGAGGCCAAGGGAAAAGAGCTATCTTGACGATTGCAATCACCGCTATGATAAGGAAGGAGAAGATCGCATTGATCGGATTTCTTCTCCCTTTAAAGAAGAGATCTGAGGCCCATCCGGCGACGAGCATCCCAAAAAAACCGCCTACCTCAAACCAACAGACGCACATTCCTGCGGTCATTGCAGAATAGTGTTTGACCTCGATCAAATAGAGCATGCTCCAGTCATTGACAGCAGTCCGGATGAAACCGTTAAAAAATTGGGCAAAGGCGAGAATCCAGATGAATCGATTCCGTAGCACATATTCGACGAGCAATTCTCGAATGGAGATCTCATTATCTTTGCTTTGAGAAGCTGTTGCGGAAGGGTAGTCATTGCGAAATTTTTCAATGGGAGGAAGCCCGAGAGATTGGGGAGTATCTCGCAACCGATTCATCAAGTAAAATCCAGCGAAGATACAAATGATACCAGGAACATACAGAGCGTAGCGCCACCCAAAGAAATTGGCACAAAGAGGGGCAAGCAAGGGAATTAGCGTGGCGCCTACATTGTGAGAAGTGCTCCAAATACTCCACCATCTCCCTCGTTCTGAATGAGAGTACCAGTGAGTGAGTAACTTAGCGCATCCTGGCCAACCCCATCCCTGGAACCACCCATTGAGGGCCCAAAAGAAGCTAAAAGCCCACATTGCGGAAGACATACCGAAGAGGATGTTAAAAATGCCGGTGAGAATCAGGCCAATCGACATGAAATAGCGGGGATTGGATTTGTCTCCTAACATCCCGCTGATGAACTTACTCGCTCCGTAAGAGATGCTTAAGAAACTTCCGAGCAGACCGAGATCGAATTTGCTCAATCCCAACTCCATTTGCAGAGCAGGCATGGCGAACGTGAAGCTTTTTCTTGTGAAGTAATAAAAAGCGTAGCCGACATACATGGCTAAGAAAGTTCTCATTCGCCAGTATTTATAGCGCTGTTCTACAACAGAAGAGTCTTCTATTTCAGAGACATGGGGGGCCGGTTTTAGAAAATTGAATACGCTCACGAATTTTTCACCGTAAGGAGATGTATCGAACCATTTTTTCCTACCATAAGCGTATCGACGACCCGCCCCTTCTGTCAACCGTTTTCTATCGATTTTTCATAGGAAGGGGTTCCGTTATCGGAGAGGGAATGGGGTTTATGGGAGACGATGTCTTCAGTAGGGCAATACATTTCGAAATCTCCTCGAAGCCAGAAATCCATGTCATAAGGAAGGAAGATGCGATATTTTTTGTAGTAGTTTAAAATTTTTTCTATGCCGGATCGCCGGATGATCATGGAATAGGCTCCATAGCGCATCCCTGTGCGATAAAATCGAGTCCCTAGCGGATAAAACTGATCGAGGAATGTTTGGATGGGTTGAGGTCTGAGGTTAGGTCGGGCAGCGACGGCTCGACACGAGATATGATTTCCCTCTTTATCCTTGGTGTCGGTGTCGGTAAATAGGATATCCCAAGATGGGCTTAAATAATCCAGCTCGCAAACAAGATCAGACAAAATTCTGGGGTCTTGAATGGGATCTACATCGTCTTCCATGATCCAGATGGTTTGGTATCCCGATTCATAAGCGTCTTGGAGGACCGAAAGATGACTTAAGATAATTCCTATAGCTCCTTGGGTCATTCCAAGAGGGAAATAAGTTTTTCCGTTAGCCTTGATGAATTCATTAGATCGGTAGATTCGATCGAGGCCCATTTCGAAAGTGCTTCCCATCAATTTTTTTGCGAGCATGTTCTGATAGAACTGGATCCCCAATTCATTGATCTCGTGCAAAGGGAGTTTCCATCCATTGACTGCCGAGAATCGGTAAGGATGAATCCCGTAGATAGCTAAAGAGGCTCTTGTCGCCTCGAATTTTTCGGGTCTTTCGTCGAGGTTGATCATGTAAATGAAATCGATCCCTTTCATTTGACATGTCGTCGGTTTATCTCGCACTATTTTTAAGAAAGGTTTGAGGTTGAGAGGGGGCGATCGAATCTCCGCTTCTTTTAGATGATGGGGGGAGCAAGCAAGGCAATTTCTTTCCCCTTCGAGAATGTCCAATCGAACGAAAATAGCGTCCCCCCTCTCCTCTTTTTTAAACCAATGACTCACAAGGCCAAATCCGGAGGCGTGCATGAGCCTTTTCATTTTTTCCCAATGAATCCCTTGCTGAATGGGCTGTGTTGATAGATAGACAACTTTTGCTTTTTTAAGCAGTGAGGTCGCCCTTTTTAAGAGGATCAATTCATCGCCATTGGAATTGATCCAGAGGAGATCGCACGAGTAGTCTTTTGAGGGATCTTCAAGATTGCAATAGGAAATAGTTCCCATCGGCCAAGTATTTGTATATTTCGCTCCATCTTCGATTGATTCTTTTAGAATCACAATAGACGGATTGTAAGGAAGATAGCGACACATCCAGTCCATCAATTTCTCCCGAGATTCTCCGAGATAGATCCCTTCCGTATGGACATAGTCTTCTGTCGCAAAGACAGGAATTGAGAAGAGAGTGAGAAAAAGGACAGTGGAGAGGAGAATGCGAAGCGGAAACATCTTCACTATGGCTCTTTTGATCAGCAAACGGTTATACTCAAGTGTCACATTTATTTCTGCATATTTTTGGGAGGAAACGTGGTTTTGTTTTTCTGTGTTGTTATAGGATTGTGTTCCTTTTGCTCTGCAGAGGAGTCTTTTGAGAAAGAAAAAGAGGTAGAGAAGGTCTCTGAGGCGATGGGGCATCTGATTGGGAAAAATCTTCAGCTTCTCGGTCTAACTCTTGACGTAGGGGCGCTTGCTCGAGGGATAGAGAAAGCCTCTAAGGGAGAGACATCGCCACTTACTGAAGAAGAGTGCATGGAGGCTCTTTCTTCTCTGCAAGAGGCGGCGGCGGCGAGACGAGGAGAAGAAAACCTAAGAAAAGCAGAAGAATTTCTCCAAAACACTCAATCCAAGGCCGATATCGTTTCTCTAGAAGAAGGTAAAATCCTCTACGAGATTGTGAAAAAAGGGGGCGGCGAAAAGGTGACTCTTTATGATCGTCCGTTGATTCGGTACAAAGGGAGCTATTTAAATGGAGAGACGATTCCCGTTATTGAAGAGATTCTCGATTTAGATGAGGCGGCTCTTGGGTTGAAGAAAGGTATCTTGGGAATGAGGGAGGGAGAGGTTCGATCGCTTTATATGCATCCCGATCTTGGTTTAGAGAGAAAGACCTCTTCTCCCCACTCTCTTTTGATTTTGGAAGTCGAAGTGATTCAAACAAGTAAAAAAACAGAAGAAAGTCCTCCCTCTGGCTCAGAAGTTGCCCAGTAGAGAAAATTACTCTGGGATAGACAAGTAAAAATCGCTAATAAAGTGATTTCTGTGGATGGTTTAATTAAAATCATCTAACTAATTTTTTCTGTCGGAAGGTTCGGAACGTTCAATTTTTATTTTCACGCAGTCTTGTAACGGAAGAGCGCTCACAAAAAGCGTTTCTGCGTCTCGCGCGGCTTGAGTAGCTTGCTTTATAGTCCATCTTGCTCTGTCTGGATAAAATTCTACTGCAATTGTATTGCTATTACGGTTTTGTGCCAAAAATAGCTGCAACAGTTGTTCAGGGGTGCCTGATTGGTTTCCCAATATTCTCGCCAATACATCTGTAGCCCCATTTTCTTTGTAGAGCGAAGCAATGTGTGGGGTGTTGTTTAGGCATTTCTTTAGTTGGTCTTCGCGAGGGAATATTAATTTTACGCTTTCTTGAATTGACATAATTTTCTCCAAATTAGTAGAAATGTAAATATTATATCGTGATGTGTTTTTTTATCGATATATTTGTTCTGATTTAAATCTATCAAATTTTCAATAAAAAATTTGATAGATTTAAATCGGCTTGCTTGGGTCATTTTGGAGTGGAACGAGTATAGAATGCGGCTCCCCGCAAAACCCGCTTGGAGAAGGGAGCTTTTCAAGAGCCGCAATCAAGGGCTTATCGACGGTCTAGCGCTTCATGCAAATGTTTTGATCGATAAACTCCCACAAGATTTCATTTTCAAAACAAATTACATCAGGCCGTCAAAACCGCCCATTCCTGGCATTCCTCCCATCCCGGGCATGCCGCCCATTCCAGGCATTGGAGGGGCGCTCTTTTTATTGGGTTCTGGCTTGTCCGTGATCATTGCTGAGATGGTGATCAACATCCCCGCCACTGATGCAGCATGAAGAAGGGCGCTTTTGGTCACGAGAACCGGATCGATCACTCCTTCTTTCACGAGGTCGGAGAAAGTGTCGGTGAGTCCGTTGTAACCAATGGCCCCTTCCTTTTCTGCTACTTTTTCTGCAATGAAAGCTCCGTTCTTCCCGCAATTATTTGCGATGGCTTTTGTGGGGGCAAAACAGGCGTTTTTCATCACTTGAACGCCGATCGCTTCATCGCCTTTCAGTTTGAGCTGATCGAGTGCGAGAGCTGATCGAATGAGGGCTACCCCTCCTCCAGGAACAATCCCTTGGGCAATCGCCGCTCGGGTTGCATGAAGAGCGTCTTCAATGCGCGCTTTCTTTTCATTGGCTTCGACCTCTGTTGCGGCTCCTACGTTGATGATTGCGACTCCGCCTGCAAATTTGGCGAGCCTCTCTTCGAGCTGTTTCCTCTCGTAATCGGAAATCTCTTGGCTGAGGGCGTGTTTGATTTGAGCAATTCTCGCTTTGATTGCGCTCTGTTTCCCATTGCCATCAATGATGGTGGTTGTCTCTTTACCGATCTTGATTGTTTTGGCGCTGCCTAGAACATCGAGATCGATTTCTTCGACGTTCATCCCCATATCGCTGGAGACAACTTTTCCGCCCGTCAAGATCGCGATGTCTTCTAATATTTCTTTGCGTCGATCTCCAAATCCAGGGGCCTTGACGGCGCAAAGCGCCTTGCCTCCTTTCACTTTGTTGATCACGAGGGTGGCAAGAGCGTCCCCTGTCACATCTTCCGCAATGATGAGGAGAGGGCGCGCAGAGCGTTCCATCGCTTTCTCAAGAACCGGAAGTAACTCTTTTGCATGGCTTAATTTTTGGTCTATGATCAGGATCCGTGGCTGATCGAGTTCGACAGTCATTTTCTCCCCGTTTGTCACGAAATAGGGAGAAAGATAGCCCTGATCGAATTGGATTCCTTCCACGACATCCAGAACGGTCTCCATTCCCTTGGCGTTTCCAATTGTGACGATACCGTCTTTACCTACTTTTTGGAGAGCGTCGGAGATCATCATCCCAATCACTTTGTCATTATTGGCGGAAAGAGAGGCGATTTGGAGGATTTCCTCATTTGTTTGAATGGGTTTTGCTATTCTGTCTAGAGCGGCTTCCAGCGTTTTGACTGCTTTTTCGATCCCTCGCTTGATATCCATCGGGTTGGCGCCGGATGCGATGTTTTTTACCCCATCCGAAAAAATGGATTCAGCAAGAACTATGGCTGTGGTGGTTCCGTCTCCTGCCACTTTCGAGGCTTTCGAAGAGGCTTCTTTAACTAGCTGGGCACCCATGTTTTCATACGGATCTTTCAGTCCGATTTCTTCCGCAACCGAAACCCCGTCTTTTGTGGAAAGGGGCAATCCGTGCGGTTTAGCGATGACAACGTTTCTCCCTTTAGGACCCAAAGTGACGATCACCGCTTTGGCAAGGGTCTTTACCCCTTTGAGGAGCGATTTCAATGCTTCTTCATGAAATTGGATGATTTTTGCCATATTCGTTTTCTCCTTAATGGACTACTGCGAGGACATCTTCTTCTGAAAGGATCAAATAGTCTTTCTCCGCTTCTTTGTATTCGGTACCTGCATAAGAGGAAAAAAGAACTTGGTCTCCCACTTTGAGATCCAGGGGATGGACTTTTCCTTTCTCGTCGGATTTCCCGGGACCGACTGCTATGACTGTGCCGTGGCGAGGTTTTTCTTTGGCTGTTTCTGGAAGGAGAATGCCCCCTTTTGTGGTGACTGCTTCTTGTCTTTCAATGACGATTCGATTCCCGAGTGGCTTGATTTTCTGTTTGCTCATGTATGGACTCCTGTTTTGACGAAATCATAGGGAATGGACCGATTTCCAGTCAATAAATTAGCACTCCATGGCAAAAAGCGCTAGTTCGGATAAGGGAGGAGGTATTTTTTTCGTTTAGCCAGAAAAGATTCTCGATCTTTTTTTTGGAATTCGATCAGTTTCCATGCTGGGTATTTTTCTTCCATGAGGATCTTGTAGATCTCCTCAGTTCCGTTTGCCTTGCAAAAAAGCTCTTTGCGTGAAGAGGAGAATTTTTGGGCAAATTCTTTTGGGTAAAGGCTCTTCAGAATCCCGAGGATCAAGTATTGAGTCGAGAGAGGTTCGTAGGCGGTGGCGTCTGTGATGCGGATGAGTATCCCTTCGCAATCTTGTCCTCCATAGGCGCCGTAAAAGGGACGGAAATAAAAGGGTTGAAAATGGATTCCTGGAAGGTGTTGTTGATTGAGCTTTTCGGCAAAATCGGTTGCTTTAATCCAGGGGGCTCCCACAATTTTAAAGGGGAGTGTATAGCCGATCCCAATGTTGACGATTTGGAGTTCTCCGAGGAGCCCTGTCATGAGATTGTAAAGAGGGGTATCAGGCTCCGGGATATTGGGGCTGGGAGGAATCCAAGTGAGCGCTGTATCTCGAAAGCTCATGGATCTGCGCCACCCCTTCATAGGAACAACGGTAAGCTTGCAGCCGATTTGATATTCCTCATTGAAAAAGAGAGAGAGCTCTCCAATTGTCATTCCGTGGCAATAAGGAACATTGATGTATCCGATATAGGAGCGCCATTTTTCTTCGAGCATAGGTCCGTCGATGGTAAGACCGTTGATCGGGTTGGGTCTGTCGAGAACGATGACTTCAATGCCTTTCTTCGCCGCAGATTCCATTAGATAGAAGAGCATGGTGGGATAAGTATAGGCTCTCACTCCAGTGCATTGGATATCGTAGATAATGGCGTCGATGTTTTGGAGCATTTCTGGAGACGGGCGTCTTGATTCTCCATGAAGGCTGTGGATGGGGATCCCATGGTGGCTTGAGTGGGCAATCGATTCTCCTGCATAGGCTCGTCCTTGGATTCCGTGCTCAGGAGAAAATAGGGCTACAATTTGTATATTATGGCTTAAAAAACGAGAAAGTGTTGTCTCATGGTCTTTGTCAACGCTTGTCTGGTTGATCGCTAAAGCTACCCTTTTTCCCGCAAGATCTCGGAATCGTTTCTCTTCAAAAAAGGTGTCGACGCCAAGGAAAACGGGAGAAGAAGCAAAGAGTTGGATGGACAAGAGAAGAAGCCAAAGTTGCGTCATAGAATTTCTTGCCTCCCTTATAACGAAAACGGCGAGTTTTGGCAACGAGATCTGTTGAAAATGAAGGTGATGTTTTCATGCGGATTGTCAGTTTTCCCCTACCCTGATATAAATCCTCTTATGAATATTTTGCACTTAGAAGCCTCTTCCGGATGGGGAGGTCAAGAAATTCGGATTCTAAAAGAAGCGGAAGGGATGCGCGAGAGAGGGCACCTCGTCATCTTGGGCGTGATGAAAAAAGGGGCTTTGGTTGAGCGAGCTAGGCGGCAAGGCTTCATTGTGTATGAAATCCGTTTCCAAAAACTCTTTTGGTTCTTCTCTCTCTTTCAGATTCTTTGGATCGTTTTTCGCCACAAGATCGATCTCATCAATACTCACTCTTCTTTGGATGGATGGTTGGGGGGAATTGCTGGGAGACTTTCGGGGAGAAAAATTTTTCGAACTCGCCACCTCTCCACTCCCATTAAAAAGGGATGGAATAGCCGCCTTCTCTACGGGAAGTTGGCCGATTTTGTGGTCACTACCTGTGAATCGATCATCCCGATGATTGCTACGCAATCGGGCAAACCCATTCAGAAAATTCTTTCCATTCCTACTGGTGTGGATGTTGGGAAAATTGCCTTTGGGAAAGATGAGGCGGCCCGTTTTCGGGAATCGATTGGTGTAAAAAAAGAGGATTTCCTCGTAGGAACGGCCTGTTTCATGCGCTCTTGGAAGGGCATCGGGGATTTTCTAGAGGCGGCACATCTTTTGCGCGATGAACCAAATTTGCGCTGGGTGATTATCGGTGGCGGTCATGCAGAAATCCCTCACCGGAGAGCCAAAGAGCTCCATCTCGACAAGATCGTCCATTTTACAGGACATCTCGACCACCCGTTCCCTGCCATTGAGGCTCTCGATACATTTGCTCTTTTGAGCACAGCTAATGAAGGGGTGTCACAAGCGATTTTGCAGGCCGCCTTCTTGAAAAAACCTCTCATCGCAACCCCTGTTGGAGGGCTCAATGAGGTGTGTATTGATCAGGAGACAGGTCTTCTTGTCCCCCCCTTTCAACCACAAGCTGTTGCCAAGGCGGTGCTGGAAATGAAAAACAACCCCGAATTAAGGCGGCAATGCGGAGAAAAGGCTCACCTTCTTGTTCTCGATAAGTTCACTCTGGGAGGAACTCTTCTTCAGATGGAAACCGTCTACAAGTTATTTACCTGAAAGATTCGTCTGTGATAGGATTGCGGATTATGCAAGAATTAAGTTCATTTTTCAAAGAAAGAATTGCGGTTCTCTTCCTCTTACATAGGAGAAAGATAGCCTCTTCTATTGCCTGTTTTTTGGGGCTTGTGACCTTGATCGTTTTCTTTCAAGGAGGCCCTTCTTCAGAGAACTATCTTGTCGCAGAAAAAGCTTTCTCCGAGTGGGATTCTGCAGGCAATGATGAGACTTATCTTGTGATGAAAAAAGCACTTAAAAAAGTTCCCGACTTAGAAAAAAAATATGGCCCCTCGATTGCCCAGAAACTATTCCAAAAACACCACCTTGATGAGGCGCTCAAATTCGCCCAGGTGCCTCTAAAAAATCTTGAAAAAGAAGCTCCTTTTCACGCCGATTTTGGAGAGACCACTCTCTTGATTGAGCGGGGCTTGTATCAAGACGCTCTGCAACGATCTGTCAGTCTTAAAGAACAGATGGCTCAAAGGGTCGATTTAGATCAAAAAATTGGCTCCCAATGGAAGGGGGGGGCGTTTCTTTTTGTCCACAATCTCCTTAGGATTGCTTGTCTGCAGAAAGAGCTCCACAATGGGCCAGGAGAAAAAGCGGCTTGGGAGGAGTTAGAGGCTCTTCTCGATTCTAAGCAGGGTCTTTCTGAGGCGGTTTTTGGATTCTTCAAAGAGAAAGGTCTCGATCTTTCTCAGTACATTCAAGAGCGGAAAAAACATCTCTGAAGGGCTCTACTACTCTTTTTTGAAGCTTCCGCTTTTTCCTTGGCGAATGTAGTAGTGATAAGACGTCCCTGCTAGAAGCCCTAGAAATCCAAAATAAAGAAAAGGAAGGAATAGGGCGATGATGATCTTTGCCCCGCCTAACACCATCTCAACTGTTTTCTCTTGGGCGAGAGAAAAGGTGTAGAGTTGCTTTAGCTTTTTTTCCACGACCATCGGATAGGCCATCGCAAAGATCATCCCAATCACAATGAAAAAAACAGACCATCCGGCTCCTGAAAAAAAATCGAAAATAGAGGAAATGGCTCCCGCGAAGAGAGCGACCGTCGAGAAAACTTCAGGCGTGTGCTTTTTTGTAAAATGTTCAATCTGTTCTAAGGAGATACCCTCTTTCCACTTGTCTTTGAGTTCTCGATGATCCATAGTTTGTTTTTCCTGTAATTTCTTTGTATGTCGGCTTTGTACATTGATGTAGTTGCAAAACTCCATTTGGAAGTGGAGTTGCCCTTTTGACGTTGAGCGGGATTTTTCGAAAAACTCGCTCAACGCCAAAATCATCAAAGCCGTGAACGCTCTCTACGGAGATGCCGGCAAAAAATGTACAGAGTCGAGTGTATGTATAAACTTTATTTTATTTGGATGCAAGGTCTATGAGGATTGATTTTTCTGATCCGTTCCATATAGAATGGGAGGGCTATGCTATACGGGGATTTTCGAAAGTCGGCTAGGATCGCCTCTTCCTTACTGGGGCTCTCTTTTTTTCTTGCCCTCGGTTCTCTTTTTGTCTGTTTCTTTTCGCTTTCTATCCCCTCTGTATCAGTTCCGCAAAGGACGAAGGAAAAAGAGATCACCTCTTTTGCTTTACCGATTCCCTCTTTTGAGGAAACGATCGGGGTCTCTTTACCAAATATCCGAGGGGATCTAGGATTTTGTTTCGAAAAATCTCGCCCCGATGTCAAAGAGGTTTTTTCTTCTCTTTGCGTTGTTTTAAAAAAAACAGGAAAAACAAAACGGGTAGAACTGCCCTGTCGTTTGTATCTCGAATATGGGAAAACGCTTCAATTCGCCTCTGAACTCTCTTCTTTTTGGGTCGATCTCGACTGGGCTCTCTCTGGAGCCGATCAGATCGGTGTTCACGTTTTTTTAATCGATCCCTCTCAGGTTGTGATCGAGGTAGATTTTTTCCTCATTTCTCCAGATGAACCGGCGATTCGTTCTCCCCATGAACTCAAAGAGGATTCTCCTCTTCGCTTGCTCGCGGAAACCCCACTGATTGGTCCAGATCTGTGGAGAGAAAAATATAGCTCTGAAGGAAACTTCATCCACCATTGCGCTCAGAGGATGTTACGGGGATCCCTTTGGATTGCTTTGCAAGAAAATACGCTCCTTTGTTGGAAGGAGGGTGTCTGGATGCCGATCGACTCCATTGAAGAGGCAAACTCTCTACCGCTTGCTCGAGTGGTTTCTGTAGGACCTAAGAATGTTCTCTTCGAGGGATGGGATCTTGAGGAATATGTCCGTTTTTCTGTATTCTCCTCTCCTCCCGCTCCATTCAAGACAAGGAGCGACGAATTGTTATCAGCTGTTCGGGTTCGTTCGGAAAAGCAGCTGAGTTGCATGTTGGAAAAACAGTGTCTTATACTCCGTCTGGGCGATTGGGTCTTAAAAGAAGATTCACGGTGGAGGGTTTTGCGCAAAGAAATGGAAAAGGCTCGGTATCTCAAAGGAGAGTTGGTAGGCGAGCTCTTTGTTTTGGATCGAATTGAAACTGCTGGAGGACAAAAAATCGTGCAAGGAAATCTTTTTAACTTAGGGCGTTCGCAGGTTGTTCCCATTGAAGTTGCGGTTCCCTCTCAAGGGAAAATGCGAGAAAGAGGAAAATGTAAATGAGTCTCCGCCTTTTGTTATTCGTCTTTTTTCTCTTACCCGTTCTTTTCGCAGGGGAGTTGGATTCCGATAATCTTGAACAATACAACCAATCCCTTGTCTCCCTTCGTCTTCAGATAAAAGAAAAATATCATGAGGCTTTAATTCTTGCTGAAAATAAGGGGGACGAAAAAGATTTCCGCGATCTGCTCACATCGATTCGGTCCTTAAAACAGCAATTGCTCATGACGCAGGAAAACTGGCGCAAAAAGTTTGTTCAAGAGACCTCTTCCGACGAACCATATGCTCTTTGGGATGTCGGAGAAACGACCCTTTCTCAACTCATCATGGAATATGGGGCTAGTGACTATCTCTATGTGATTCCTCAAGAATTGAGCGGAATGAAGGTGAGCCTTTTCTCTAGCATACCCCTTCCACGCGATTCATGGGATGAGATGATAGAGCTCGTTTTATGTCATAATGGTGTGGGTGTTAAGAGGTTAAATCCTTTTGCAAAGCAGCTTTACATTCTCAAATTAGACCCTTCTGCAATTGAAGGGGTGATCTCAAGGGAAGTGGATCTCGAACTGTTTTCCCCGCAGTCTCGCCTCTTTTTTGTTCTCTCTCCTCCGGCGGAGCAGCTCAAATCATTACAGGGTTTTTTTGAACGATTCTCCGATCCGAAGCAGACGACGGTTCAGGCAGTTGGCTCGAAAGTAGTGTTGATTTCAAGTCGCGATACAATTGAAAAGTTACTCAATTTGTATCGGGCAATTTGGGAAAAAGAGCAGGGGAAAGTGGTTCGTCTCCTCCGTTCAACAAAAATGGTGCCTCAAGAGGCAGAAAAAGTGCTTCGGGCTTTTTTCAACGATTCAGCTTTGAAAGGGAGGCCGAATTTTAGTCCGATTGGGGCAGACGAGCTCTCGATTCTTCCTTTGCCGCAAGGACTTATCCTTGTGGGCGAAAATGAAACGGTGGGAAGAGCTGAAAAAGTGATTGCCGATCTTGAGACGCAGCTCGATGATCCGGGCGAAAAGGTGATCTATTGGTACCCCTGTAAACACAGTAACCCTGAAGAGATCGCAGCTGTATTAGAAAAAGTGTACGACTCTTTAGTTGGTTCTGGATTTGAGAAAAAAACAGAGAGTCCCCCTCCCTCTTCGGCCACTGCTTCCGGATTGTCTCCAGCGCCAGCGCTCTCCTCTGAGCCTCCCCCCCCTAATCTCTATCCCGGCCCCAATACGGTTTTCAATCCTGTTCTTCCAGCGAATCCTGGATTTGTTCAGCCAGGGACAATTGATAAGTCGGTCAAGACCGTTTTTGGTAATTTCGTTGTAGATACAAAAACGACTTCGATTTTGATGGTTGTTCGTAGAGAGGAGCTTCCCAAGATCAAGGCTCTTTTAAAGAAAATGGATGTGCCGAAGCGGATGGTCCAGCTCGATGTCCTTTTAGTGGAAAAGAAGCTGACGGATCGGAAAGAAATTGGTTTTGATCTTCTCCAATTTGGGACGAACGCCAGCGGCAAAAAAGAAAATGCAGCGGTGTTTAGATCAAGTGATGGCGTGATGTTGCCAGTTACATCAGCTGCCAACTCAGGGCAAGGTGGCGAATCGGATTGGGAAGATGCAAGTTCGGTCATCCCCTCCTCAAATCCCGTTTCTTTTGGAAAGGGGATTCTCAGCTATATCTTCAGTAAGAATAGTGGCAAATGGCCGGCAATGGATATTCGGTATAATTTTCTGCTCGCTCAAGAAGATCTAAAGATCAATTCAAATCCTTCGGTCCTCACGACAAATCAAACTCCGGTTATAATTTCGGTAGTCGATGAGATCTCGATCAACAATGGATCATTTCAAACCCAGTCAGGAGCTCTGCTCGAACAATCCTTTACTCGTGCCCAATATGGAACGACGATCGTCCTTACTCCGACGATCCATCTCTGCGAGGATGAGGAAGAGGGGGTTGCTTCTGTCACCTTACAAACAAATATCGAATTTGATACGACGAAGATTTCGATCAATGATCGACCACCGGTCACTCGTCGCCACATTGAAAACGAGGTTTGCATTCAAGATGGAGAGACGATCATTTTAGGGGGGCTTAGAAGTAAAATTGAACAGGATGATCGGGATAAAATTCCTTTCCTCGGCGATCTTCCTGGAATCGGGAAGCTATTTGGCGCCGCGCGTCAAATAGCCTCGAGTACTGAAATGTTTATCTTCATTACTCCTCGGATCATCCGAGACCCTTCCGATGATTTGCGCAATATTCGACAAAGTGAATATAAAAAACGGGCAGGAGATCTTCCTGAGTTTTTAGTTTGCCTCGAGGAAGCGAAAACGCAGGAGAGGAAAAAACTCTTCCACAACAGTTTGAAAATGCTCTTTGATATGTATTAAAAATGGATGAAAAGGCGCTAGCAGAGCGATTTGGGATCCGGGTTTGTCAAGAGATTCACCAGTTTCCTTTTGTTCGGGATAAAGTCAATATCGTCCCTTACTTGCTCGCTAAACAAAGAAAGGCGATTCCTCTTGAAGAAACTCCTCTTGGAGTTGCTGTTGCGATTTCTGATCCTCTTGATCTCGAGACGATCGCTGAGCTCAAACTTTTGTTAAAAAAACCGATTCTTCCGGTGTATGCAACAAAAGAAGCGATTGAAGGGGCTATTGAACGGTGTTATCACCAAAAAGATGAAGAGACTCGGCGCCTTTTTTCAGAATTAGCAAAGGGAGAGGCTTCTCTCGACGGCTCTTTTTTAGAAGAGTACGATCTACTTCAGCAATCAGAAGAAAATCCGATAATCCGGATGGTCAATACACTTCTCTTGGATGCGATTCAAAATGGGGCTTCTGATATCCATTTTGAACCAACCGAAAGTGGTCTTTCTATCCGGTATCGAGTGGATGGTATTTTGCAACAGAAACATACGCCTCCTCGCGAGTATCAACTCCAGATTTTAACTCGTCTCAAAGTAATGGCTAAGATGGACATCGCCGAACATAGGCTTCCTCAAGATGGGCGGATTAAGCTGAGACAAGGGGGGCGTGAAATCGATTTTCGAGTGAGCACTCTTCCCATTGTTTACGGCGAGAGAATCGTAATCCGTATTTTGGACAAAGGAAATGTAGTTTTAGGACTCGATCGGATTGGGATGGGAGAAAGGCTCCTGAAGACAATGCGAAAATTAGTCCACATGCCAGAAGGGATTGTTCTCGTGACAGGACCTACCGGAAGCGGAAAAACGACTACTTTGTACAGCGCTCTTTCGGAGGTCAATGATGCCGAAGTCAATATCATCACAATTGAAGATCCTGTCGAGTATAAAATCAGTGGCATTTCTCAAGTGAACGTCAATCCTCGCATCGATCTAACCTTTGCAAAAGGTCTTCGTCACATCTTGAGGCAAGATCCTGACGTGATCATGATTGGAGAAATTCGAGATAGAGAGACGGCGGAAATTGCGATCCAAGCGTCCCTCACTGGACACCTCGTATTCAGTACGCTTCACACCAATGATACTCCTTCAGCGCTTACTCGATTAGCCGACATGGGTATAGAACCCTATCTCCTCGCCTCCTCTCTTTTAGGCGTTGTTGCTCAGCGACTTGTAAGAAAAATTTGTCCCAATTGTAAGACCTCTTATACCCCCTCTTTGGAGGAGCGAAAAGAACTCAATCTCTCCAAAGAAGGGATTAAGCTCTATAAGGGGACTGGATGTTCTGGTTGTTTTGGCACCGGGTATAAAGGGCGAGTTGCCCTCTATGAATTGATGCCTGTGACCGGAAAGATTAAGGAACAGGTTTTAAAAAGCCAAGACGCGGAGGAATTGCGTAAAGTGGCTCTATCGCAAGGGATGGTCTCGCTTTTTGCTTGTGGTGTAGAAATTGCTTTGCAGGGAGTGACGACAAGTAGTGAAGTGCTTCGTGTAACCCGTATTGAAGAAGAGCTTTGAAGATGCCACTCTATCAATACAAGGCAATCTCAGAAAAAGGAAAGAAAATCGGGGGCTCAATTGATGCCGACAGTTTGCAAGAAGCTAAGCAAAAATTGATTCGCCTCCAGATTTCGGTTCTGAAGGTCGAGTTATTATCGGAGAAACAGCTTAAAACGGCTCTGAAAAAGAAAGAGCTTTTTAGTTTAACCTCAGAACTTACCCGCCTCTTACAGGCAGGTCTTCCTCTTTTTGAAGCTCTTTCTGCTCTGGAAGAGAAATATAAGGGGCAAAAGATTCACTCCCTTCTACTCGATCTATGTGACCAAGTAAAGAGCGGAGAGTCCTTTTCTAGGGCATTGGGACGTCACCAACAGACGTTTGATCTTCTCTTCGTATCTATGATCAGCAATGCCGAAAAAACGGGCCGTTTGGCAGAGACTTTAGAAGAGCTCTCTATTCTTTTACAAAGACAGATGAAGATACGGAAGCAGATTGTTTCAGCTCTTCTTTACCCCTCTCTTTTAGCGACCTTTTGTTTGGTTATTCTATTGTCTCTTCTCTTTTTTGTGGTCCCCTCTTTATCCGAGCTTTTTGAAGGCAGAGAGCTCCATCCGTTAACTCGTATCGTCTTTGCTTGCAGTGCCTTTGCTATCCAAGCGAAATCCCTTTTAACCGTTTTTAGCTGTTTGATTTTGGGAGGGATTGGATTTCTTTGTTTTTCCAGTAAAGGAAAATTCTGGGGCAGAAAGGTGTGCAGTCAGTTGCCTTTTTTGAAGAATCTATTTGCGAAGATTGCCTTTGTCCGCTTTTGCAGAGCTGCTGCGACCCTTTTAGACGGAGGGCTTCCTGTGATTGCCGCGTTCCGGCAGGCTCGGTCGGTCATGGGACATCCCCTTCTAGAGGAACTGGTTGAGAAGGCGGAGCGGAGAATCGAAGAGGGGTCACAGATCTATGTCCCTTTTGAGAAGCATCCTCTCATCCCGCCTCTTGTCCCTCGAATGATGGCTATTGCTGAGCAAGGAGGACGTCTTCCCTTCATGATGGAGCAGATCGCCGAAATCTATGAAGATGAACTCGAAACCTATCTCAATCACTTCGCCTCCCTAGCCCAACCCATTCTCCTGCTCATCCTAGGTGGGCTTGTCGGTTTTGTTCTCCTCTCCGTTCTACTCCCCTTAACCGATGTCAGCTCCTTCATTACTTGATTTTTGTTCTCTTGCACGATAAAATGGCTCGGAAAATGAGTTTTCTCGATATGAAAAAAAAGCAAACATTCACTCTTCTTGAAATTATTATTGTAATTTTTCTGATCACATTGATTACAGGTGCGATTGGATACAGTATGAAAGGGACCCTCGACAAAGGGCGCGCTTTTCGCACTGAGCAAGGGATCGAGCAGTTGCGCGATCTACTCTTGATGAGCTTGGCCGAAGGCGAAAGTGCAGACGCAATCGTGAAGGATCCGGCTCGCGTTCTCAAGAAGCATGGTCTTGCGAAAAATCCAGACAAAATCATTGAAGATGGGTGGGGAAAGAAATACGAAATTACTCTCGATAAAAAGAAAACCGACTTTCAGATCTCTTCATCATCCTTGAAAAGCTACAAACAGAAGATGGGTCAAGAAGAGGCAAAAGAAGACTCTATTGATGAAGGTTAAGCATCCCTTTACTTTACTAGAGGTGATGATCGTTCTCACGATTGTTATGTTCGCCTCGGCTCTTCTCGGGTGGAAGATGCACACCATGATCGCAAATAAGCGGTGCAAAACTGCGATAGAGAGGGTTCGTGCAAGGCTTCTTACGTGCCATCGCCTTTCTCTTAATATGCAATCGGATTGGGAATGCCGCTTTTATCGCGATGGGAGATTGTGGATGTTGGATACTCAGTGTGTCGACCAAAAAGAGGCTCCTCGTTTCTCTCTTCTCCGTTGCGAAGGGTGTGAATTCCTCTTTAATAACCAAAACGGAGAATCTTTTTCTTTGCTTTTCACTGCTAGTGGTGATGTGGCTCCTCATGGAGAATTATCGATTGTCTTCGGCGAGAACCGTTTGATCGATTGGAAAATTCCCGATCTATTCTCTTTGCGTACAGGAGATCGGGGTGGCCCCGCAAGGCTGTGAAAAAATCTACGTTCAGATATATTGAGATTACTATGAAAAAGATTATCCCTACTATTTTCTTTTGTGTTGGTTTGATCGCTCTCCACGGGCAATCAAAAGATCCTCATCCTCTCATGGAGATGAAACCCAGACAGCCCAATTGGAGGCTCGAGGTCGCTCAAACCTATCCCCTAGGGTCTCCCCAAGTGGCCCGATTTTTTGAACCTCTCATTGAAGGGGGAGAAAAACCGGTGAAAGAGGTGGTTTTTTTCGAAAATGGACAAATCCAAACAGAAGTCGATCTGGTTGAAGAAAAAAAGGAATCGGCAGAACCCAAACCGGTTCCTCATGGTTTGCGCGCCGATTTCTCTCCCGAAGGCGCCCTTCTTCGAGTCGCTCATTACCAGTCAGGGATTTTGGAAGGCGATTGCACCTTCTTCTATTCTGGAGGGAAAGTGAGTGCAAAAGCGCATTACAAAGGGGGGCTTTTAGAAGGGTCCTTCCGATCCTATTACGAGACGGGAAATCAGAAAGAAGAAGCTTCCTATAAAGAAGGGGTCTTGGAAGGTGAATTCGTCCAATATTTTGAAAGTGGAGTGAAAGCCTCCCTTGTCCCTTATGTGGAAGGGAAAGTACATGGAGTTGCAAGAGAGTGGTTTGCTAATGGTGTATTAAAATCTCAGAGACGTTTTGTTCGAGGCTCTTTACATGGAGATGCTAAGAATATTGCGCTCACGATCTATAACGGAGATGGGAATGTCATTGAGATTGGAGACTTTCGAGAAGGTCAGCCAGTAGGGCTTCATGTTCGGTACCATGATAACGGGAAAGAATCTTACAAAGTGACCTACAGGAACGGGAAAAAAGAGGGTAAAGAGCAGTGGTTTGATGAAGAGGGCAATTTACTGGGCGAAGGGGTTTTCCAAAAAGGGGCTGCCATTGGCGTCCACTTTAGAAATTTCTCAAGAGGAGCTCCTGCCTATGTTGCTGAATTTGATAAAAAAGGAAAGCTGCTCCGCCCTATTGAAGAATGGAATGAAGCAGGGCAAAAGATCCGGCAATTCTCGGTCAAAGGGGATGAATTAGATGGCCCGTATCTGGAATGGTATCCAAACGGGATTTTAAAAATCGAATACGTCTATTCTCTCGGAGCTTTAGAAGGAGAACAAAAGGAATACTACATGAATGGGCAACTCAAGGCCCTTTCTTCTTTTCAAGATAAAAAACGGGTAGGAGTCCATGAAGAATACCACGAGAATGGGATTTTAGCTCGGCGCGTTCACTTCATAGATGGAGTAAAAGAGGGGAAAATGGGAGAGTGGTTTGCTAATGGCAATCCCAAATTGGACACCTATTTTCATCAAGACATTCCTGAAGGAGTTCAAACAGAGTGGTTTGAAAATGGGCAGATCAAGACGCGCGTTGAATATGTCAATCACCTCAAACAAGGATGGTGGCGCGAATGGAATGAGAAAGGAACCCTTCTTTCTGAAGCCTGTTATAACAAAGATGCTCTAGATGGGACCGTTTTGTCTTGGTGGGATCAAGACTTGATCCGGAGCCGGCTCCATTTTGTGAATGGAAAACAAAATGGTAAGCAAGAATGGTTTTATCAAGATGGGCAACTTGCTAAAGTCGCTTTTTTCGTCGATGGAATCCCCGACGGCGATCACTTTTCTTATTATCCCGATGGATCTCTCCAGTCGGAGCTCCATTACCAAATGGGGCTTTTAAATGGACCTAAAAAGACATGGGATGAGCAGGGATCTTTGATTGAAGAGGCTCACTATATCGCCGGAAAACTGGAAGGTAAGTTTTTCCAAAAAATCCGAGACAGCGGATCAATTGTGTACCATTTCCATAACCACTTTAAGGAAGGTCTTCACGAAATCTACTATCCTTTCAATGAAAAGGGAGAGAGCATCAAGGCATTGGAGGCGATTTATCACAATGATCGTCTAGATGGGATTGCATCGGAGTATGATCCTTCGGGGAGGAAAGTCTCTGAGACACCTTACGTGAAAGGGGAAAAATCGGGTATTGCCCGTCTCTATACTCCCGAAGGAAGGATCGCTTTAACGGTCGAATTGAAAAACGATCGGAAAAATGGCCTTGCTTGTCACTATTTCCCAAATGGAAAAATCGCTCGTCAAGTCACCTTTGTGGATGATTTAAAGGAAGGAGAAGAGATCAGTTACCACGAAAATGGAACTCTTGCTTCTGTTGAAAAGTATCACCATGATCAGCTCGACGGTCTTTGCAGAAATTGGAATGAAGCTGGTGTGCTCATTTTTGAAGCCGAGTACAAAGACAACCTCCGTCACGGGAAGTTCCATAAGTATTATGATGACGGAAAGCCTCTTCTCGAACAGATGTTTGCCTATGATCAACCTCAGGGCGATAAGAAAAAGTTTGATAAAAACGGGAAGATCAAAGCTCGTGAAAAATTCTAGCCTGCTGATTGTTAAGTGGTTGCAGAAATGACTTCCTTTTTTTTAAAAAAAGAGTAGATTGGAGGGAGCGATAAAAAATCGCAATCCAATTAGGAGAAAAAATTATGAATATGAAACAACCATCAAAGCAACAACCCGCTCCAGCAAATAAGGGACAGGATAAGAAGCCACAAGCTCCAGCAGCACCCCAAAAACAAAAAGTCCCAGGTAAATAGATCTCTTTGCGGTTCTCCCAGTCGAAAGGTTGGGAGAACCCTCTTTTCAGCCTTCGTCAATCCTTGTTTGAATATGATCACCATTTTTACAAGCCTCTCTAAAGGTCCATTCGGAGGAAATCGTTTTCCCCTTTTGATCGGTCAGGCGAAGGGGGACTCGTTCTCCTCCATGTACGTCCCATGTCTCTTTAAATAAGAGTTTTTTTGCCTCAGTAAAAGACAACGAGGTCAAGTCGTGAGACGACTCAAAAAAGAAGAAATCTTGATATATCGGTGGGCGAGACAGTGGGATCATATTGATAGCTCGGGTGTTAATTGTTACAAAAACGAGTAGATATTTATATCACATCGACAGCGATTTCCGCCAGTCATTTTTGTTGTGTGTACTCGTGGAGATAGGCAAGGCCAAAACGGCGAGACCTTTTAAGGCTGAGTTCATGAGAGATAAACAAAACGGGTTCTTTGTGGGGTGTATAGCGCTCTTCGACAAAAACAGTAGCATGCGCCTTGAGGAGCTGTTGCCTAATTAATAGCTCTAAGATTGGCGCTACAGGGAGATCATAAGGAGGATCGATATAGACAAGGTCGAAAGGGCCTTTCATTTTTTTTAACGCTGCTATTGCTTCGGTTGGGAAAAGGGTAATTTGAGAGGAGACATTTAAGAGCTCTTCGTTTTTTTTGATGGAGAGAAGGGCTTCTCGATTCTTTTCCACAAAAGTGACGTGGGAGGCTCCCCTGCTCAATGCTTCAAATCCAACGCTTCCGCTCCCTGCATAAAGATCGAGAAAACAAGCTCCTTCAATTTCTGCTTGGCAAATATTAAAAAGAGCCTCTCTCAACATGCCTTGGGTGGGGCGAGTTGTTTTAGTTTTAGGGGTGTGGAGCACTCTCCCCTTATATTTGCCTCCGATGATTCTAAGGGCCATGGATTTTGGCTATTGTTTGTTGTTCATCCCACTCCAAATCAAGCGAGGGCCCTCCTTTTTTTGCTTTCGCAAAAGAGATGGTTTTCTTGATATGGAGCCACTCTCCATGAAGCCTTCCTTGGATGAAGAGAATGAAATCATCGAGTGTCGTGGTTTTCCCCAAGATCACGTGAGGTTCGCCTAAGAAAAGAGGGGTAATGAGTCCTTTTGCTGGAGAGAGCTCAATTTTTGTGTTGGTGTGGAGAGGAAATGTGGTGTAAGAGAGATTTTTGGCAAGTGGAGATCGGATCGTTTTCATGAGTTTGAGTAGTTTTCGTTTTAGTCCCCGTTTTGTGGTGGAAGTGATCAATTTTCCTTGATTAAGAGAGGTGATGAGTTCGAGTTCTTCTAAATGGGGGTCTTCTTCCATAGCGAGAATGTAAAGAGATGTTTTCCCTTGATTGAGCGTTGTTAAAGATTTCAAATGATCGAAATTTTCTCGATGATTAAGAGATTCTCCATCGGTAAAGAGGATTGCAGTATGTAGTTGATTCTTTTCTACAGGGTGAGGGAGGCAGAGAAAAAGAGGTTTGGAAAGATTGCCCGTAGAAAAGAAGCTCCCAAGTTCGATCCGATTTAAAAATTGATCCGCTTTTGCAATTGATTCGGGGGTGGGGTGTAGAGGATACGGAGCGAGTTTGTCGATTTTTTGATCGAAGGCGAGGATATTGAAGGTGTCCTCTCCTTTCATTTCTTCGATCGCTTTTCTGATGGCATTTTTCGTTGCTTGTAGTCTTTCTCCCTGAATCGAATTTGATCTGTCGATGAGAAAAGTGTACGTTTGTTGCAATGGCGCGATTTTGAGTTCTTCTTTAGGAATCAAGGTGAGGGCAAATAGGTAGGAGCCATCTTCTTGTTCAGAAAAAACAAGTTCCGTGTCAAAGGCATCGGAATAGGGTTTGGTGTGGAGATCATGGAGAGTGGGCATTTCAGGTAGATCGGGAGCTAGAACAAGTGGGGGTGAGGGTTGTGGGGAAATCTTTTCAAGAGATTGAGGTGTTGCTAAAGAAAATGAGGGAGAAGGCGCTTGCATTGAAACGGGTATCCGGGGTGGTGGCGTTTCAACCAAAGAGGTTCTTTCCACATCTTTGAG
>DAIDIZ010000054.1 GCA_027451585.1 Chlamydiota bacterium | reverse complement strand
GCTCTATTTTTAGTTCAAAAAGAGGGAGAGAGAAGAAGGGGGGGGCTATAATCTGAGCAGTTCGAAATTGAGAATTCAAATGGGATTGAAAGCTGTCAAAAACTGCTGCTTCCTCAATTTCAAGAGGTACCGGAAAGGATTCAAAAGTTGGTTGGATGGGGGGCGGGGAAAGGAGGAAAAAAGCTTCTTTAAGAACTTGCGACTGCTCCTTTTTTTCTACATGATGGACCGTATTTTTATAGTTCGGAGAAGAAGGAATCCAAAGTGATTGTCGTTGAAGCAGGGGGATTTCGCTTAAATGGATGAGCAAAGAAAGGAGAATCGAACCGATTAAGAAGCGTCTGGAAGAAAAAGTTAACTCTTGAGACATCCATGGATCCTATCTGCAGAGAGACGCATCGATTTGCTCTTCCGTTTTCAAAATTTGGGCGTCGAGAAGATCCATATATTTTTGGAATAGGGCTTCTTTTGTCGGATCTTTCTCTTTTTTATCGTGGTAGTCCCGAGACAGAAGGTCTTCTCTGCTTGTAAACATCTTTTTTGTTTTTTCCAGTAGAGAGAGCTTTTTTGTCAAAGAGGGATCTCTTTTTTCTTGCAAAGCGATGTATTCAAGCGCCCCCTCTAGGTAAAGAGGTTCGTTTTCAATGTTTTTTTGAAGGATCAAATTTTTTAGTTGAGAGAGGAGATCTTCAAATGGAATGAGTTCTTTTTTCTCTCGGAGACGGACGCTTTGCAAACAAGCCTCCGCTCCCGCTTTTGTTTTGAGATCTCTTTTATCTTGGGAAAGCGCATCGAATAGGGAAAGTGCTTTTTCTATCTCATTTTGAGCTGCGTACTCTTTAGCAAGAAGAAGGGATATTTCTTTTCTCGCTTGAGATGTAGAGGGGATTTCAAGCTCTTTTTCCCAAAGAGAGAGAGCCGCTTCTCTTTTTCCTTGTTCGAGATAGAGCTCGCCCATCCATAAAATCGCCTCTTCTTCTCTTGGAGATTGAGAGAGAATTTCTTGGAGGAGGGAAAACGCCCGTTCTTTCAATGGACCCTTTTGTTGTCGATAGTAATCAGCAAGATAGAGGAGATTGTTTTTGGGGATAGGCGCTTTGGAAAGAAAGGCGAGGAACAGGTGTTCAGCGCTCTTGTCTAGAGCCTCGGGCATCTTGATGTAGCGATTGAAAAGCGCGATGTGAAGAGGTGTGAGATCAATCCCGTTTTCTTTTGTGAAAAAGCTGAGAGCCTGTTCTGTCAGATCGCAATAAATTTTATCGTCATCCTGACACAGGGCGAGCAACCGAAATCTTTCTCCTTTTTCAAAGGGAGCAAGGAAAAACTCTTCCCCTTTTTCTAGAATGGACATGGCCTCAATGGATCTTTTGTTTTCAATCCAGATCTTCGCTTGAAGAAGGAAGGTTTTCCCAAGAAGCTCCCGGACCGTCTCTTTTTGTTCTTCTCTTACTTGAGAAAGAAAGAGGTCTTGCGAGGCAATGATTTCTTCATAGCGCCCTTGCTCAAAAAGGAGGGTTAGGAGGTTGTAAGAGGCTTCTTGTTGGTAGAGCCCCTCCTTTTTGGCCAGGGTTCGAAAGGTTTCTATAGCAAGAGAGGGAGCGTATTTTGATTCAATAAGAGCCGATTCGAACACCATTCTCTCTCCACCTTGTTTTTTGCAGACAGTAGCCCCTTTTTCGAATTCTTTGAGGTGGATAAAAAGATGAGACAAAGAAAGGGCTGCTTCTGGATGGAGAGTGGCCTCGATAAGAGAAGCTGTGTAAGGGAGAATCCTCGAGGCGATTGTGGTTTTCAGAGACTCACCTTCGGTTTTAAGGATTTCCCTATCGAGAGCAATGAGGAAATACTGGAGCACTTCGACTAGACCTTCTTTTTGAGAATCGAGATAGGCCTCACATTCATCGGCTAAAATCGCATTCCATCCGAGGAGATAAAGGCATTGGAGTCGATGGAGAAAGTGGAGCGAAGCGATGGTTGGGTCGTTGATTTTGGAATAAAGAGAGAGAGCTTTTTCGGGTTCCTTTTCTCGCAAGGCGAGATCTCCTAAAGCGGCCACGATACGGCTCGACAACGAGCTCTCTGGATAGAGAAAAAGGAATTCCTCCATTTGCCCTTTTGCAAAGACGTATTCTCCTTCTTCCCAAAAATCGGCGATCCTGTTGAAAAACAAGATCTCGGGTTCAGAAGGGGGAAGCGCCAAGCAATAGAGAGAAGGGAGAAATAAACAAATCCAACGCATCGAGGCCATAAGATAGAGAATACCTCAAGAGAAGAGTAAACTCAAGAGGGTCACTTTGCAGTGGAACGAGTGAAATGATTCAAAAGACGGCTTTTCTAGGGGAGGAGCTCTTTTTCACATGCATTGCAGAGGATGGCTCCTGTTCTCAAAACGGGTTTCATTCCGATCCTCCATGCGAGGATGGAGAGACTGAGCTCAGGGAAGCCTGCTATAGATGAGGTTCCTTTTTCGGTCTCTTTCAGCCATCCTTCGAGCAATTGAATTGCCTGGTAATTGTCCATATTGAAGCCGATCAGCCCCGACCATATGTGGGGAATGTCTGGGCTCATTTCAACAGAGACTCCCATTGAGAGTGCTGTCTCTGGCCAATGAGAAGGAGGATTGTCATCTAGCGAGCCTGGGGATGTGAGAAAATACCCCCTTTTTTGGATTTCGGAAAAGATCAATTCGAGATTAGAAGGAAGATGAAGGGAAGTGTCCATCCAGACCACTTCTTTATAGCCAAGTCTTCTTGCGTAATCAAAGTAGGCGACTTTGAATGCATAGGGAATGTGGCAGAGTTTTAAACCCCCGAATGGTGTATCGGGAAAGCCCCCGATTTGCAAAAGAACATGTCCGCTGTAACCGTTGAGCTTGAGATCTTGTAAAAGATCTCGCGCTTTTTCTGGATAGACTCCATTTTGCGATGCGTAGATAAGGACGCATCGATGTTTGGTCTTTTCTGTTACGTTGATGCTGTGTTTTTCTAAAACAGGCAGGATATCGTCAGGCCCTAAGAGTTGAAAGTTTAAGATTCTCTGTCCTTTGCACTGCTCGTATGAAGCGAGATAATCTCTTTTTGTTTTTAGGTAGGCATCGATTTTTTTGTAGTCGTTGAGTGTTGGATAGTAGAGATCATCGAGGGATGCCCAAAGTTCTTCGATTTCCAAATCTAAAAACGGAGAAGAGAAAAGAGTTTGTGAAAGAAGAATTAGGCAAAGAAGGATTGGTTTCATCTGCGTGGGTCGATGTACACTTGAAGGGTTGGTTTTTGGGCGAGGAGGAAGTGGAGTTCGGACTCGTTGCATACGATGGTGTCGGTACGAAAAACTGGATTGAGACCAAGTCGCCAGGCAACAATGGAAAGACTGAGCTCCTCAGGAAATCCGGAGATTGATGTGACTACTTTTTTAGTTTCCCTTAGCCACTCATCAATTGCCTGGAGTGCATCAGGGTTGCCCATATTAAAGCCGAAGAGGCCCGACCAGATGTGAGGGATTTGTGGATACATCTCATAAGTGACCCCCATCGGTAATGCGGCTTCTTCCCAATGAGAAGGACCATTATCGGAAAGAGACCCTGGAAAGGAGAAGAAATAGCCCCTTTTTTCTATTTCAGAAAAGACGACTTCGAGATTGGAAAGGAGGTGGAGAGAAGTGTCCATCCAAAGAACCTCTTTATATCCAAGTCTTTTTGCATAGTCGAAGAAAGCGACTTTAAATGCGTAGGGGATATGGCAGAGTTTGATTCCTCCATATTCTGTATTGGGAAATCCCCCAATTTGCAAAAGAACATGTCCGCTATAGCCCTTCTCTTTGAGGTCAATGAGAAGATTTCTCGCTTTTTCTGGATAAAGTCCGTTTTGCGATGCGTAGATCAGGATGCATCGATCTTGGGTTTTATCGGTAACATTTATGGCGTGCTTTTCTAAAATAGGAAGGGTATCCTCAGGGCCCAAAAGTTGGAATCGCAAGATCTGCTTTTCTCGGTAACTATTCCGTAAGGAAGGGTAAAAGGTTCTTGTTTTGAGATAAGCATCGATTTTTTTGTAGTCACCCAATGTTGGGTGGTAAAGATCCTCAAGGGATTCCCAAAGTTGTTCGACTTCTTTTTTATACTTGTCGGCATCGAAAAAGGGAAAGGGAATGATGAGTTGGTTCAGAATGGCGAGAGTAAGCATTAGTATTTTCATCTGCGAGAATCCATGTAAGCTTGAATGGTTGGCTTCTGGGCGGGAAGGTAGTCTTTTTCCGATTCGAGGCAGAGAATGGTTCCTACTTGAAAAAACGGTTTTATTTTAAGTCGCCAAGCAACGACTGAAAGGCTGAGCTCTTCTTGAAAATCGGACATGCAGGGGGCTACTTTTCTCAGATCAGAGATCCAATTTTCTAAAAGCTGAAGTGCGGCTGGATGTTTCATGTTCAGTCCGATGAAGCCAGCCCAAATATGAGGGATTTTGGGGTAGACATCAAAAGAGATTTGTAGAGCCTCATTGGCAATTTCTGACGCACAGTGTCGATTTTCTTCGAGAGACCCCGCGGAGCACAGAAAATAGCCCCTCTTTCTGATTTCTGAAAAAAAGAGTTCAAAGGAGGTGAGTGGATGAAAAGAGGTGTCAATCCAAAGAACCTCTTCATAGCCAAGCAATCGGGCATGATCCAGAAACGCGGCTTTGAAAGCATACGGAACATGACAGAGTGTGAGTCCTCCATTTTCAGTGTTGGGAAATCCTCCAATTTGGAGGAGAACATCGCCTTGATACCCACATTGTTCTAATTCATGGAGAAGCGTTACCCCTTTTTCTGGGTAGATTCCATTGTAAGAAGCGTAAATTAAAATGCATCGGTTACTTTTTTCTTCAGGGGTGCCGAGTTGGCGTCGTTCAAAGAGAGGCATTTCGCCATTTGGACCGAGGAGACGAAAATTGAGAATCCGATCCCTTCTTGCGCAGTTGTAAGAGAGCAAGTAGTTTCTCCCTTCCCTGAGATAAGTCTCGATCTTTTGATAATCCTCTAGAGAAGGGCAATTCAGATCAGAAAGAGAACTCCAGAGTTCATTTAGTGTTTTTTCTGATTGCTCCGGGTGAAAAAAGGGAATTCTTGGAAACGTCGATCCCGAAAAGAGGGAAAGGCAGAACAAGAGTTTTCCAAGAACTTTTTTCATGATGGGGAAATTTTATACAAAATTTTCTCTTTTCGGTATACTTTCAGGAAAAAAAACGGGGGCAATGTGGCCATTTTATTGATGCTTTTTGCGGGAGCATTCATCTCCCTTTCCAACCTATTCATGCGGAAAAGCATCGATCAGGGAGGGACGACAAAAGGTTTTTTGATTTTTCAGATGGGAATGGCTTTTTTCGTCGCCTGTCTTTTGAATCCGGTGAAAACGGGTCACTACTCGATCAATCTTCCCATTGTTTCTTTAGGGGCCTTGGCTGGACTCATCTTGGTTTCCATGCTTTTCTTTTTGGGGAAAAGTTTGGAAAGAGGGCCCTCAGGACTCACCTTTTCGATTTTGAATGGGGCCACTGTCATGCCGGCAATTGCCATGGCTTTGCTATTCGGATCCTCCTATGGATTTCCTTATACTGTATGGCATGCGATGGGCTCTCTTTTAGTCATTTGGGGTCTATTTTTGGGGGGAAGAGGTCTCGCCGGAT
This sequence comes from Chlamydiota bacterium, assembly GCA_027451585.1. Taxonomy (GTDB): domain Bacteria; phylum Chlamydiota; class Chlamydiia; order Chlamydiales; family SM23-39; genus DAIDHZ01. Next base: position 15,318 of record DAIDIZ010000054.1, on the reverse strand, counting down.
TGCGCGATAAAAAGGGATGGATTTCATTTTGTTTAGCGATGTTTTCTCTTCATGTTCTCCTTTTGGTTCTTTTCCAGTACAGAGCCCTTTTGCTCAACCTTTCTCGCCCTGAAGAATTGCTTTCTTTTTTTAATTCCGAACTAATTCAGAGTCAGTGGTTTACTCCTGCTATGTTTGCAACCGCTTCGTTCATCCAGATCATCCTCTTCTTTTCTTCGGAAAAGCGAGCTCCTCGCCGTCTTGAGATCTATTACGGGGTGTTAGGAGGTGTGATGAACGGCCTTTGTACCTACTGCATGATTCGATCGACAGAAATAGCTTCTCCTTTAGAAAATGCGGTGATTTTTCCCATTTTTTCTGTAATGACGATTGTCCTTTCAAATCTTTGGAGCCAACGGCTCTACCAAGAAAAGGTCAATTGGAGAGCGTGTCAATTTTGCGTGTTTGGTCTTGTTATCGGCACGGTTGATTGGAAAGCGGTGGCCGCTTTCATTGGGGTCTAGAAGTCAGAAGGACTATTATACTCGTTCCACTCCAAAATGACCCAAGAAAACTGAATTTAAAGCGTCAATTTTTAAGTTAAAGATTGGGTTTAATATTAATTCATAATATTGACCCCAATTTTTTTTATTGGAAATTTGATAGCTTTAAATCGGCTTGCTTGGGCCATTTTGGAGTGGAACGAGTATAACATCTGTTCTGTAAGTTCAGACTAGGGATTTTGACCGGGGAAAAAACCTATTTTTGATAGATGGTATAAAGGGCGATCAGTTCTTCGGCTTTTTTGAGTTGAGTTTTTTTAAGTTCTTCGTACACCTGAAGTCCCCTTGCATTCATCCCCTGTGAAAAATAGAGAGCCCCTAAGCGGAAGAGAATCTCTTTATCCTGGGGACGGAGCTTTGCCAAGATTTCGACCTGTTTGATCTCTTCTTCTGGGATGTTGAGGTGTTGATAGCCGATCGCCATTTGTTCGTGAATCCAAGGATCGCTGGATGCGTAGGCGCTCAAAATTTTGAACTCCTCAATCGCAAGGCGCGCATAGTGATGGGCTTTTTCTTCAAGGGCAAGAGAGAGTTTTTTCCCTCGTGCTTCTCTCGGATGGTTGCTCGATTGGATGGGATGGCGATAGAGTTTGGCGAGCGTCACATAGGTGCTCGCTAAAGAGGCGTGTACTTCTAAATCTGTTGGGGTTTCTCGAATCTGCTTGAGGTGTTCTTCAATAGCTCCAATGAGAAGATGTTGTTTGAGTTGAAAGACATCTTCCCAGTAACAGAAGGCCGAAAATCGAGAAAGAAAGGCTGTTGAAGGGGGGAAGAGAGGCGCGGTTTTGTAGATTTCCCACTCAAATCCATTGAGATAATGAGAAAGTCGTGTGAGGGCTCCTGCGATAGCCAGATGGTGTCCCGATAGATCTCGAGAAGGAGAGATAATCTTGAGACAAGAAGAGAGAAACTCTTCTTTCAACGCGAGCAGCTGGTCTCCTTTTTTGGCCTGAAAGTAAAAGAGAAGGATCAGATACGAAAAGACAATCAGGAAAAGGGAACTGATCGATACAGCTATAAGAGAAGAATGACTCAATGTAGAAAGGGAGAGAAAAATTGCGAGGATAGTGACGCTAAAAATTGCAAAAAAGGAGAGGTGAAAATGGACAAACGAACGAGAAAGCCGACAGAATTTGTCCAGAACTGCTTTGTAATATTGAGGCAAGGCCTGTTCGAAGAGGTCGGTTCCTTGAGAGAGAAAGCTATCATTATCAAGTTGAGTGGCCATTGACTTCCTTTCAGTCTTCTAACGAGGTATACCGGAAATAAATCAAAAGTCGGCGTTTTGACTCTGCTACAAAAACCGCCTTTTAAGTCGTTCCTGGTATAGCTGCAAAACTCCATTCGACGGTTTTGCAACTAGCTCTAACCTGAAGGTCAGGTTCCCATAGTCTATGTCTTTTTTTTAAAAAAGACAATTTTTATTTTTCGGTACCTACCATGTAGTTGATTACCCTTTGACTGACTCCTGCATCTTGCATTCTTCGGATCTGAGCGGGGCTTAAGTTATAGACAGTTCCTGTTTCATAAATGTAATCCATAATGGTGTCGTCGCTGACACCTCCCTGACTGAGCTTGATCACATCGTTGATGGTTAGAGGTTCTCCTCGATCCATTCGATCGACTGTACGAGGACTTACTTGTTGCATTACTCTTCTGTCTTGAGCATCCAATCCAGCCCCAATCAATCCCCCTGCAACAGCCCCAGCAGCGCCCCCAATAAAGGCTCCTTGCCCACCACCTGCTATTCCTCCGATCCCAGCTCCCAAGGCTCCGCCAGCCAAAGCTCCTGTCCCCGTGTTTGTTGCACAGCTCGTCATCAAAAGGATAAGAAAAAAAGGATAAACGACATGTCGCATAAAACTCCTGAGTCAGTTCTCTATTATTTTATTATCTTCTTTTCTGATTGTAGTCAATTTTGTTGTAGAGAAGTCTTTAATCTGTACTTGGATGCTCGCTTTATGCATGAAGGAATTGACTTGAGGAGTAAAAGCGATCCGAAGAGGGATGTTTTTCATTCGAATTTCTTCCCTTCTATCGACGAGGCCAAAGGCGATTCCTTCAAGTTGTCTCCCTTCTTCCTCTAAAAAGAGCTTGAGGTGATACTTGCCAATCACTTTAGGAGGCCATGTTTGAATCGCATCGGCGTAGAGAATCGGAGCAGGATTCTCATTGCCGAAGGGTTCGAGCAAACTGAGTGATTCCATAAAATCGAAGGTGAGATCTTTAAATGAGATTTTGGCATCGAGGTGGAGTTTTGCTAGGATATCGCTTTCTTTGAGTTGTTGATTGGCTCTTTGGAGAAATCTTTGTTTAAATGTCTCAATATTTTCCTCTTTGATCGTGAGACCTGCGGCAAAGTCGTGTCCGCCAAAGTTAATGAGAAGATTTTGATTTTCTTTGAGAATGGGAAGGAGCGGGAATTCAGGAGTTGTTCGGAGAGACCCTTTCCCGATCCCTTGCTCGATCGCGAGAACAAGCGTTGGACGATTCATCTGTTTTGCAATCCGAGCAGAAAGAATGGCGATAATTCCAGGATGCCATCTGCTCGATTGAAACACGAGCGCTTTTTCATTGAAAATTTCAGGGTGTTTAAAACACTGTTCATCGATATCTTCGGCGGCTTCTCTCTCAATTTTTTGCCGTTTCAAATTATTGAGATCGAGTTCTCGGGCCAGTTTTTCTGCATGCTCGCTATCATGGATGAGGAGTAATTCAACTCCTTTGATTGGATCTGCGATTCTCCCAAGGCTATTGAGGCGTGGTGCAATTTTCGAGGCAATGTCACTTGGGGTAATTTCTCCTTGCTCTAATTCACTTAATTCAAATAGCTTAGCCAGGCCTACGCGCTTCATTTTGCGCATTTGTTCTAATCCGTAACGGACGAGAACCCGATTTTCTCCTCTTAAGGGGCCCATATCGGCAATCGTTCCTAAGGCAACCAAATCGAGGTAACTTTTGAGATCGATTTCCGATGCATTTTTTTCCCCTTGTTCAATGAGAGTATTGGCAATCGCGTGCACCAGTTTAAAGGCGACCCCCACCCCTGTGAGGCCCCGATTCGGATAGGGACTGTTGATCAGTTTGGGGTTGAGCGTGGCGATGCAATGAGGGAGTTTGGATGTTGGTTCATGGTGATCGGTAATGATCACATCGATCCCTTCACGTGCCACCTCTTGGATTTCTTTATCAGCGGTGATACCGCAGTCCACTGTGATGAGGAGCTTGCAATGGAATTTCAGGGCAAATTCAAGGGCGTTCCCCATGAGGCTTTTTTTTAGGGAAGATCGGTTGGGGATATCAAAGAAGACATTGGCTCCGATTGTTTTGAGAAACTCGGTCAAAAGAGCTGCAGCTGACATCCCATCGACATCATTATCCCCATAGATCAAGATGTTTTGCTTTCTTTCAATCGCCTCTAGAACCCTGTGAACTGCGATACCCATATCGGGGAAAAGGTCAGGATCGTGGAGGCTGGGGAGCTTTCCGTAGAGGAACTCATGAATCATAGGGAGCTCAGAAAACCCCCTGGAAAGGAGGATTTGCGCCGTCACCGGATGGATATTGAACTCAGAGACAATCTTCCCTAGAAGAGTTGGATTTTTAAGAGGATAGATCCATTGGTATTCTCCTGTTTTCATCAAATATTCTTCGACAAGATCAACTGACTTTCTTCTCTTTTGTGAAAATAGAGCATCAAGGGAGCTGCGATGAACCAAGATGAGAGGGTTCCAAATACAACACCAATTGTCATCACAAGAGCAAATCCGAAGATAGAAGAACCTCCGATGAGGAGAAGCGCTAACACAACGAGGAGGGTGGATCCTGATGTGATCATTGTTCGGCTTAAAGTGGCATTGAGAGAATTGTTGACGATCTCTTTTAAAGACCGTTTAGTCGATTTGGCCATCTCTTCTCGAATTCGATCGAAGATAATGATCGTGTCGTTGAGAGAGTACCCTACAGCTGTCATCAGGGCTGCAATTGTGATGAGATCGATCTGGATTGGCGCGCCGAGGGCATGGAGAAGGCCCATGAGAGCCAATGTGATGAGTACATCGTGGATAAGACAGCCGATCGCTGCGGCTGCGAATTTATATTCAAAACGGAAGGCAAGGTAGATGAAGATCCCGATGAACGATAGGGCAAAACCAAAGAGCGCCTGATTGCGCATCGAGTCCGACATTTGCCCACTAACAGCCGACCAGTTTGCTTTGAGTTTTGTTGTCGCATCGGCTGAGAGTGCGAGGTCATTTTTGGAGAGCGAGTCAATTACCCAGTCGATTCTCGGGTTGTCTTGTCCGCCCAATGCCATACCAAAGAAAGGCTTCCCTTTTTCCTCCATTCCTTGAGAAAAAAGGATCCGGAGATGGTGAGAAGGCGTCATTTGTCTGACTTGGATATCCCCTCTTGTCGCACCATTTAAGAGAAATGCCTGTTCTACTTTTCCGACGGCCCCCTCAGCATCTTCGGGGTTGAGTTCAAGGGTGACTGCATGACCTCCTGTAAAATCGAGGCCAAAGAGAGTGGACGATTGAGTAAATAAAAGAGAGGACCCCACGCCAATCAGAACAATCGCAGAGAAAACGGCCAGTTTGGTTTGTTTTAAGAAATCAAAACGGGTCTCCTTGATCCAATGGGCCATTTTTAAAGCGGTATGTTTTGGATTTTGGAGCCATCCGGTGAAATAAAAGCGGGTCATGAAGAGGGCTGTGAACATCGAAGAGACAATTCCAACGATCAGGTTGAGGGCAAAGCTTTTAATCGGCCCTGCATCGAAGTTGAAGAGGATCAATGCAGCGATGATTGTGGTCACGTTCGAATCGATGATTGCACTAAACGCTTTTTTATACCCTGCGTGAATGGCAGGCCCAATGCGGTTGGTGAGAGCGAACTCTTCTTTAATTCGCTCGAAGACAAGGACATTCGCATCAATCGACATCCCGAGAGTGAGGATAATTCCAGCGATACCTGCTAAAGTGAGGGTCGCTCCTACATTTTGAAGGATCGCCCACATGATAGCCAAGTTCATCAAAACAGCTACGGAGGCCACAAGTCCTGCGAAGCGGTAATAGATGAGCATGGAGCCGATGACGAGGAGGAGGGCGATAAAGGTTGCACTAATCCCTTTGATTCGGTCGGTTTGACCAAGCTCTGGGCTCACATTTTTTTCTGACAAAATATAAGGGGTAAAAGATAAGGAGCCGGCTTTGAGGTCGGAACAGAGTCGCTGAACTTCTGTTTGTGAAAAGTTGCCGCTGATCTGGGCTTGGTTTTTTAAAGCACTTTCGAGAGAAGGGGCGCTGATGACCGCGTCGTTGAGGACAACAGCCATTCTCCAACCTCTTCCATGAGAATCTGCTTCATAGGGCGTTCCGAGAATTTTTTCTTTGGAGTAGCGAGAAGTCCAGGCGTAGAGGTGATTTTGTGGATTGAAAGAGCCATTTCTCTTTGTTGCAGAGCGAGAGGAGACACCAAAGCTCAAGAAATTTCCTTTTGAAGGGTCATATGAAGAGAAAATGTTTTCGAGTTCCGATCCTTCGAGGACAGGGTCGGCGAACACGATCAAAAGAGGATGATTTCTCCCTTGCCAATCTGCAGGAGAAGATCCCTTTTTGAGGACAATTTTCGAGTGTAGATCATCGATCTCTTCCGAGGGGAGATCTTTTCTTTCCGCGTTGAGAACAAGGCCATGGGAGATGAGCGTTTTGATCGGCTCTACCTCTTTATTTTCCTCTTGATGGAGCCGTTTTTGTGCAATAGCATGGACGGATGCGGCATCTGTTTTCCCAGAAAAGAGAGCTTCTTCCCAAACTTGTTGAAGGAATGCGTCGACCGCTTTGCCGATAGAGCTATTTTCTAAAGAGAATTTTTCATTGATGACGTGGAAAGACATCGCGGAGGCTTTAATGAGTTCGGAAGCGGAAAGCGATTGAGAGCCGGGGAAGTCGAGGATGATGTGTTCTCCTGCTTGCCGAATCGAGACTTCGGAAAGGCCCATTTTGTTGACTCGATTATAAAGCTCATTCATCCCCTGCTTGAGGTCAGCGTCCAAAGTCACTTTTGTGGCTAAATGATCTTTGAGTTCGATTTCGACCGTCTTCCCTCCAGAGAGATCGAGCCCCCAGCGGATGATTTTTCTTTCATCCCCTCGGATCATTTTTTTCATGGAGAGGGAGAGGTTACTCCAAAATACGGAAGAGGTTGGGGGAGCCACGTCGAAGTGCATTCTGGGGTCGGTATGGACTTGAGCCGCTAAAAAGTCATCGCGCCATTGAATGAGATCGTTGTGAATAGCGGTTTCGATTTTATTTTGGGCAATGATTCTCTGTTCGAGAGTCGAAAGGTCTAAAGCGGCGTATTTTCGACTCCCCTGGAGTACAAAATCTTCTCGGCTAGCTTTCAATATCGGAGATACAAAATCGTCATTTTCGAAAGCAAAATCAGCAGCAAAGGGAAGGTTGAGATGATCGATCGCTACTTTTTGCATCCCATTCTGATAGAGGATTGTGCCAATTGCGACGAGGTCGTTTTTGAACGATTCTGCGAGAGGAGAATTCGGAAAAGCTTCGTAGGCCCTGCCGATCCTTTCGACTCCTTTGAGAGCGGCATAGAGAGAATGGTTTGCTTCAGAGTAGCCGAGGATGAGACATAAAGCTTTTTGTTCGAGAGGGAGCGACTCATAGGTTTCCCTATCGACGATTGTGAGTTCTTTCAAATCAGGATGAGAAGGTTGCCAATAGGTTTGCATCGCATAGAGAAGAGACGAGATCTCTTTTTGAGCTATAGTCTCTACGTCCAGAAGCAGAACTCCGGAAACCTCGGGAAGATGGTGAAAGGAAATCGTAAATATTTCTTGATCGGAGGAGACCTTCTCGTTGCAGGATCGGTGGATTTTCCCGAGAAAAGAGAGGGCGAGATCGCCTGAAAATTCTACGTGAGGGTGCGGGATGAGGTTAATCTTTTCTTTCTGAAAATCGATCGTGACTTTAGAAAAAATCGGATTCTGTCCCGGGAGCTCATAGACGTTTTTTTGGGTGAACGCAGTCTGAATCTCTTCGCGCTGTGGAGGATTTTTTTCAATCAAGGCCAAAGCGACCTGAGTAGCTCGATCGATGATCCAATTGTTGTATTCGGGGCTTTCTTTTGCAGAATAAACAAAGAAAGAGGAGTCTTTTTCACAATGAACGGGGATCATTCTTTGGAGGAGAACCGTTTTTTCGGTCCCGTCTTGATCGGCGAGGAGTAGACGGCTCGGTCCAAATGAAATAAGCGATCCAGCTCTTGCCACGCGAGATCTAAACAGTTGAGCGTCATCCGCTTGAGAAAACTCAACTCGGATGATTTGCGGGTGATTGGGGGGAAGCTCGATCTTAGAGGGGTGTAGGTGGAGAAGGTCACAGAAAGAGCGGACCCAAGAGAGGGCGTCTTGTTCGAGGTGGTTGATCCTCTCTTCGATTTGAGAGACGATCTCTTCACTTTGTTTGGCATCAATGGGTTTGTGGAGTGGTTTGAGATAGTAAAAGACGGTGGGAAGGATGTTATAGATGGTGAGGGCCATCACCGTCAGGATGCAAACGAACTGCCATTTCCGATTTTTTTCCATAGAATCTCTAATTCAAATTCAGATGAGTGAAGGGATAGGCTACCATACAGATAGGACAAAATCAAGAGCCCCTTGGATGCGAGCTTGTTTTTCTGTCAGGTCTATGTTAAAAATTCTGACGAAGAAAAATTTTCATCCTGCAACACAATGAAGCAAATGGTCTCTTTTCTTTTGTTTCTTTCCCTCTTTGTCCGCGGGGATGCCATGCTCTATCCTTTAGGAGAATCGAGCTATCCCTATCTTTCTGGGGATACTTGGCGTTTATTTTGCAATTGGCGTCTTACGAAACAGGAAACGTTCTCTCCCTTGGATGTGAGCCTCGGTGATACCATTTGCGTGGAACACGGGTGCCTAGAGGACTTTGCTACTGAATACCTCCCCTTGATTCTTTCTGAAGTGATCCTCATTACTCCAAACATCGGTTGGGAGGGGGATGATCCAAAACCTGGCCCCTTTGATGATCTGCTTAAGTCTGATAAAATCGCCGCCTGGTTTTTGCAAAATATCGATCGAAAGCCGGGAGGAAAGTTGATCCCGATCCCGATCGGTCTTTCTTCGAAGCAATGGGCGCATGGCAATACCGAGTTGTACGACCTGTATATCCCGAAACAAAAGCCAATCGATGCGAGGACAAACTGGATCTATGTCAACTTCCAGACCCATACCAATCCGAGGGAAAGAGGGCGGTGTCTCTCTTATTTCCAAAATAAGGAGGGGGTTGTGGTGGCTGCAGATCGCTCTATTCCTGACTATCTCCAAGATTTGGGAAATGCAGTGTTTGTGATCAGCCCTTTTGGCAACGGGATCGATTGTCATCGGACTTGGGAAGCGCTTTTAATGGGATGTTACCCGGTGGTCAGATCCTCTACTCTCGACCCATTATTTAGCGATCTTCCTGTGGTGATTGTGAAAGATTGGCCTGAAGTGACTCAAAAATTTCTTGAAAAGAAGTTCAGAGAATTCCGGGAGAAAGCATGGAATCGGGATCCTCTTTACGCGCCCTATTGGTTTAAAATCGTGGAAGATTTTCAACAGAAGGTTCGGAGGTCTCGTTCCTCTTCTTGATGGCTATTTTTTGATCAGGTATCCTATTTTGAATGGAAAGAGAATTGAATGACTGTTTGTGAAGGAAACTTGAGGGAGGCTTTTCATGTCAGTTCCCTTTCTTTGATTGATCTTCAAAGATGCCCTTCCCATATTGCGATCATTATGGATGGGAATCGCCGTTGGGCTAAACTCAAGGGGCTCTCCCCTATGATGGGTCATTGGGAGGGCGCTGAAGCTTTGACGGAGGTGGTCCGAGCCGCAGCAGGTCTTGGGGTCAAAACGCTCACGGTTTACTCTTTTTCTACCGAAAATTGGGATAGGCCCGATCACGAGGTAGAGGCTCTTCTTCAAATTTTTGCACTCTATCTGGATCGGAAACGAGATTTGATGGTGGAAGAAGGGATCCGCCTCGATACAATCGGAGATATTTCCCGCTTCCCCTCTACTATTCAAGAGGCTTTAGAACAAACGAAACGTGCAACCGCCCTGAATCAAGGGATCAATCTTGTTTTAGCGATGAACTATGGAGCTCGAGATGAAATCCGACGCGCTGTGGTAAAAATTGTAGAGGAGAGCCGATCTCGCTCTCTCTCCCCTGAAGACATTACGGAACAGTATATTGCAAGCCATCTCGATACCTCTCCGTGGGGAGATCCCGATTTGCTCATTCGGACCAGTGGAGAGCTCCGCTTGAGCAATTTTCTCCTCTGGCAAATTTCTTATTCGGAATTGTATGTTACGGATGTTCTTTGGCCCGATTTTTCTTCTGAGAATCTCTATCAGGCTGTTTTGGCCTTTCAGCGGAGAAGTCGACGTCTTGGCAAAGGAGAATATAAATGAAGGATTTCGGTAAAAGGCTGCCCTTGGCTCTTTTTTCGATAGGGGCAGTGGTTGCTCTTCTGGTATTTGCTCTTCTTCCTCAAATGAAGTGGGTGGTTGCCCTTATTGTCTCTGTTCTCGCTGTTGTAGCTGTTTGGGAATATGGGGAGTTATCCAAAGCCAAAGGAGCAAAAATCGGGACAGAGATTCTTTTAGCGGGAACTTTTTTAGAAGTTTTTTCTTTTTTCCTCTCTTCCTTATACCCTTTCTTAAAAGGGCTTTCTCTTTGTGTGTTTGCTTTTGTTGTCCTCCTTCTCTTCTTTTCTCATTTTAAGGAAACGGAAGGGGCGATTCTCGATCTCTCTACTGCTGTTTTTGGCCTTATCTATGTCGCTGTTCCCATGGGGATGCTTCTTTCGATTCTGTATGTTCCGAAAGGACAAGACGGAAGGATTTGGGTGGCCTACTTGTTAGTTCTTACAAAAATAGGTGACATGGGGGCGTATTTTGTTGGGAATTTGTGGGGAAAACAGAAGCTTGCCCCGACAATTAGTCCGAGCAAAACTGTGGAAGGAAGCGTGTTTGGTCTTTTGTGTACTTTGGGGGCAAGTTTTCTGTTTTATTCGATCGGTCATTATATGAATCTCTCTTCTTTTTCCCTTTCCTTAAGCGGAAGTCTTGGTCTTGGGCTTATTTTAGGTTTAGCGGGCCCCTTAGGAGATCTATCGGAATCTTTGCTCAAGAGAGATGCCAAGAGAAAGGACAGTAACGCTCTTCCTGGGCTAGGAGGGATTCTCGATATGGTGGATTCTCTTCTCTTCACCGCACCCATTCTTTATCTTTACCTCTATTTTCAAGGCATTTTATGATTGTTGCGATTGACGGCCCTTCAGGGACAGGAAAATCCACCGTTGCAAAAAGCGTTGCAGCTCGCTTGGGATTCACCTTTTTTGATACAGGGGCGATGTACCGTTCGTTTGCTTATTGGATTTTGAAAAATGGAGTTCCTTCTACTCACCCTGAAGAGGTGAGCAAATGGATTTCCTCTTTTCAGTTTTCTATAACCAAAAATCAAGAAGCAGAGAGAGCCTATCTTGTTAATGGAATTGATGTGACGCAAGAAATCCGTTCTCCAGAAATCTCAAGCATTTCCTCTCAGATTGCGACCTATCCGGAAGTACGCAAAGCAATGGTTAAAATGCAGCGCCGTTTTGGAAGAGCTTCGAATGCTGTATTTGAAGGCCGTGATATGGGAACTGTTGTGTTCCCCGATGCTGATGTCAAAATTTTCCTCACAGCGAATCCTGCGATTCGAGCCGAAAGAAGATATAAAGAACTGGTCGCTAAATTCCCCGATCTTTCAGAAGAGTTACGTTTGGATCAAGTGATGCAGGAAATGGCTGATCGAGATCAAAACGATTCCAATCGATCGATTTCCCCATTAAGGCAAGCCCCTGATGCTCTTTTGATCGATACGTCCGATCTCACAATCGATCAGGTAGTAGAAAGAATTCTGGCTCAAGTGCCCAAAAACAGCACGCCTCCCATGAAGTGGTCGTATCGATTGATTCATTCCCTTGCCCATTTCTTTTTCAGGGCATTTTTTCGCTTGAAAGTGTATGGGAAAGAACATCTTAGACCTGGCGCCGGTCTTTTGATTGCTAATCACACTTCGAATTACGATCCTCCCGTGCTCTCTTCTTCTTGTCCAGACGAGGTCCACTTTCTTGCAAAAGAATCATTATTTCAGGTCCCTCTTTTAGGGTCCCTGATTCGAATATTGAATGCCCATCCCGTTTCTCGGAGCTCCTCCGATCTTCATGTACTTAAAGAGATGATTCAAATGCTCTCTCAAGGGAAAAAACTGATTGTTTTCCCCGAGGGTAAACGATCTCCTGATGGAACGCTCCATCCTTTTGAAAGAGGCTTTTCTTTTCTTTCCATGAAGGCAAAATGTCCTATCTTCCCGGCGTATATTCAAGGAACATATGAGGCCTGGCCGATTCATCGAAAAATACCTCGCCTGTTCGGGAAGATCGTTTGTGTGTTTGGATCACCGATCGAATGGGACGATTTTGAAGATCTCCCGAAAAAAGAGGCCGAAGAGGCTTTGCAAAAGAGATGCTTTGAGGCAATTTCTGCGTTAAAGGAGTGGATTGATGAGGGAGCGAAAGGATCCTCTCCATGAATAAAAAAACGGAGTTAATATTAATTCAATATTGACCCCAATTTTTTTATTGGAAATTTGATGCTTTAAATTCGGTTTTCTTGGGCCATTTTGGAGTGGAACGAGTATATACTCTCTCCACTGACGGGCGTCTTTTGAAGGTTCTTTTCGTCCATACGATCTTCAAAACCCACCTGTCACATGGGAGTTCTGTACCAAAGATTTTTAATGATAGTATTTTCGATATTGATTCCACGCAGAAATAGCTCCCACTACAGAACAAGCGATTTGAAAGGCTCCCCAAAACAGAGTTGTTTTATTGATTGTAGGGTCTCCTTCTCTTCTCTGAAGGAGCGTCCCCACTGTTCGTTTTGGACGAGGAGGCTGACGGTGTAGTTGTGTGCGCGAGGCGGTCTCTCCTTGTTGCGGAGTTTCAACCGCAAAAGGCACAGGGGATATGTCATCAAAAGTAGAGATAGGAGAGTTCCCTCTAGGGGGAGTTTCTCTACTGAGAATATTGGCTCCTATGGTTGAGGTTAAGGAGGCCTCTGCCGAATCGCCAACATGAGGCTCTTGAATTTCAAGAAATTCCATGATATTGCATCGGACTACGTCGTGCCATACAGTGAAGAGTTGACTGTTCTGAATATTTTTGCATCCTTCAGAAAAAGCAATTCCCGCAGTTATTAAGTTGGCTAAAGGGCCTATGTACCCTTTGCTAGTTTGGTTTACCATAAAATCTCCTTGAAGGGAATTTCAATTCTTCCTGAAGTTTTGCACAACGTAATAGATACCAGCAACTCCTAAGCTGAGGTCGAAAAGACCTTTAAGGAGCTGGTTTCGGTCAACCGGGACATCAGCAACTATGATAGTATTTGCTTCGGCATCGGTTGGCCTACGCTCCAGTGGCTGGGCAGAAATTGTAACAAAATCTCGTGTGCTACTATGTTGAAGACCGAGAAAGTTTAGGAAGCGTCTCTTAGTATATTGGCTAGCAGCATCAGGGGCTTTACTCGCGTAAATTCTGCTTATCCCCCAAGCGATAGAGGCTCCAGCATTTGCTGTCGCTACTAATACATGCAGTGTGTTTGTGTTGTGTTGTGTTGGTGTCATAAAAATCTCCTTGGAAATATGGGATGAATCATAAGGAAAATTCAGTTTTTGTGTCAAAAAATTTTTAAAATTGTGTAAAATTCATGTTGTGATGAGCTCGACCTCGTACATTTTTTGAACGTTCTCTCTGGAGATGCCGGCAAAAAATGTACAAAGTCGAGATAAACGTAAGAGGTAGCCGTGTTAGATAGAATTTCTAAAGGGGGGGGGAGTTTTCCCTCGCTTCAATCTCTAATCCCCGCAAGCCATACTTTTTTGAAAGGGCTTGTTCTTGTTTCTGGGGTTCTTAGTGTCTTGGCGATTAGGCAGTGTCAGTCGATACGGGCTCTTTGCTGGGTGATCTTTTCTGAACTTGTCTTTGTTTTTGAAAAGGTTTTATCGACAGGGTTTGGTTGGAAGAAAAGACCGAATTGCATGAAAGAGACAACGCCTCCATTTATTTGTCAAAAAATAGAATCTGATTCTGGAGAGGTCGATGCAGACAAGACACTGCCACTTGAAGACGCGATACTGCCACTTGAAGACACGACGCTGCCACTTCAACAAAAAACTAACCTCTGGAGAGGCGTCGTTGAGGCTGTCGCGGCTTTTGGATTGGGTTGTCTGTCCCATCTTTTTACGCGCTCTCCACCAAAATAGGTCTGGTGGTTTGTTTCTCTTTATGGTAAGTAACGGGGTATGGGGCCCCGTTACTTCATCCCTCTTCTACTCTCTTTTTCTTTTCTGTTTTCGTTTGAATCGGTCATTCAGTTGAAAGATACCGAAGGGAAGGGGGTGGGTTTCGATGAAGGGTATACTTCTTTGCAATACCTCGCGATGAGAAATTGGCACCGAGCTGAATTCTTGTTCAATCTTAGGGGACACGTCTTTCACTCGGGCAAGGTGTTTGATCATGTGGCTGGAAACGGGGGTTTTGGTTTTCGCTACGCCCCTAGAAAAGGGCAAGGACTGTTTGGCTCTTATCTTTTTTACGATTTTCGGAAACACCCGCATCTCTTTGCTCAGCAAGTTTCTGGAGGAGTCGAGTATGTGACTCCCTCAAGAGAGATCCGTTTCAATGGATACCTCCTCATCGATCAAGAAGAAGCATCTTACCAACGCACTTTCGTCGGTTTTAATGGAAATGCGCTGTGGATCAGGGAGCGCTTTCTTCAAGCTCTATCGCTTGTTGAGGGGGAGGTTGGATTTCGCGCTCGCTCTGTTCTCTACCTCGGGGTGGGTCCTTACTATCTTTTTCAAAGACACTCAATCATGCAAAAATTGTGGGATCGCAATGGTCTTGGAGCAAAGGGGCGCCTAACCATTGACTTTAATCGCTTCATCTCGGTCGGGGCTACTGGTTCTTATGACCATTTTTTTAAATTTAAAGTGAATGGATTTGTTGCTTTGAACATCCCATTTGGAGCCACTGAGAAAAAAGAACCTAAGCGAAGTCGTCGGGTGGTGCGGGGGGTTGTTCGTGAGCGAAGAAGGCTGGAAGAGAAAATCTGTCGGCAAAATCAAAGAAGAGGACAGATTTATCACAACGAAATCATCCCTCTGTTTGTCAAAACAAGAACAGTTCCTTTTTCTCAAAGCGGGAGCAGCAGTAATGTGGGCGCGAGTTTGTCTTCCTCTTTCCTCTTTGTCGATAATACGGCACTCCCTGGAGGCAATGGTTCCTTTGAATCCCCATTTTACTCGTTAAAATCGGCTCAGCATGCCTCTCGTCCCGGAGATGTCATCTATGTTTTCCCGGGAGATCTCACTTCGAAAAATATGGATGAGGGAATTGTTCTCAAAGAAAAACAAACTCTCGTCAGCTCAGGCCACTCCTTTTCTGTCGATGGAGTGGAAGTCCCGGCCCTCACTCCTGGCACATTGCCTGTTATTACGAATCAAAATCCGCAAGAACCGGTGGTTACCAATGGCGATATGTCCACTCTGTCTGAATTTTTCAAGATCTTCAATTCGTTCGTGAAAAAGACCCCCTGATTATATCGGAAATGGTTCAAAATACATGCGTTCATCTTCGGGCTGGATCT
>DAIDIZ010000053.1 GCA_027451585.1 Chlamydiota bacterium | reverse complement strand
GTTGAGTTCCCCGTGGCTCTCGAGGGGGTGGGGTGTACGGGGGTGGGGCTAGCTCTGGGGGGACGGGGGCTTTTAGGTAATTAATTCTGTGCATATTTAATGCCTATTAGGGGTGTTTTGATATTCGATTGTAGATGTAATTTTGATTATTTTCAATGGTTTTTGTAATTGCCTCATGTAATATACTCGTTCCACTCCAAAGATGGGGTTCTGCACTAAAAATTATTTTTGATAGTTTGCGCTACAGTCATGCTACGCGCGCAGTTGACGCATCGCTTTGATCAAGGGGATGTGGTGGCTCCATGTTTCAATCGGGGTCCGGAATCGGTAGGTCCAGTTTGTGGGAGCAATGGTCCCGGGAACGTTGATTCTCTCCTCATCAGGATGGGAAGAGACGAGTTCGGGGAAGAGGGCGAAGTATTCTTGCAGGAGATTGATATGAAAATAGCTCGGAGTGTGGTGGGCATCGTAGAGAAGTGAGAAGCGTTCTTCGGAGGAAAGTGTGGGGTGGTAGGTCCAGTTTTTTTGAGAGGCGACCATCTGGGCTTCTTCCGGGTACTGGGTCCACCACATTTGGAGTGTCTCTGAATCGGGTGTCGAAAGAGTTGTGAGGCTTAAAGGGCTGTACTCGGAAAGAGGGATGAGTTCTTTTCCGTTATTCCACCTTCTTTGCCACCTTACGACGTGGGTGCCGCAGATACCAAGCTCTTTCAGTACACGAGGGACTTCGTCAGGGATCGTTCCGAGATCTTCTGCAATCGGAAGGAGGGGGGAAAAATCGAGGAGCATGGAGAGAAGCTCTCTGCCTTGGGTCTCCCACCGAGATCGGTCGATTGGGATAAAGTACCCGTCTGTGGCCATCTTTTCTTCGGGGATGGCCCAGATCCGAAAAAAGCCAACCACATGATCGATCCGATAGAGATGGTAGAGCGAGGCAATCGAGCTCAGCCTCTGCTTCCAAAAGGTTCGTAGTTCGTTTTTGTGTCCGTCCCAATCAAAAATGGGAAATCCCCATTTTTGGCCGAGTGGATTGTAATAATCAGGAGGGGCTCCAGCAACGAGATGGGGAAGAAAAAACTCGTAATTTTCTTTGACGTCGATGCTTTGAGGACTTAGTAAAATGGGGATATCTCCTTTGAGAAAGATCTTTTTTTTCTCCGCATAGCGCTTTACTTTCTCCATCTGTTGAAAGCACAGGTATTGGAGGAAGAGATGGAATTCGGGGTTCTCCTGGTTCTGTGCATACGAAATAAGCCAATTGCCTTGGTATTGGAGAAACTGTTGGTAGGCGTTTTCATGTCGGATCTTGGAGAAAGAACGGGTAAAGGTGATGGCAAGAGCTTTGAGTTTTTTTTCTCTTACTTCTTGAGTACGTACGCGGGGGCTTTGATTCAACTCTTCAAAGCCTTCATTGCTCTCAAGTCTAATGTAAATGGGGTTGAGAGCGCACGAGGAGAGGGGATTGTAGGGGCTTGGATCATTTCCTGTGTCATTAAGGGGGAGGAGTTGGATGGTATCAAAGCCGATTTCGGCACAAAAATCGATGACTGGTAGGAGGTCTAAAAACTCCCCGATACCGCTACTTTTTTCGGAGCGGAGTGCAAAAAGAGGAAGGAGGATGCCGTGGTGCGGTCTTTGCCCGATTGGTTTCCAGTGGGGAGCGCTTTTCATCTAGGGATTTACTCTTCCACTTTGAATGGCTCGGTGCCAACTTTCTCCCATTTCAAAAAAGGCTGCAAAGAGTTCGGAGAGTTTCCTCCCATCAAGTAGCGATGCAGGGTGGTTTTGGTGGAGGCAAAGGGTATTGTTTTGAACTTGGTAACTTAAGATGCCGCTTCTTGGTTCAGGCAAACCGTTTGTTTTGAGTGCTTCAGCAAGCACATTTTCTCTAAATCCTCCTGGAGGAATTTCGATGATTTTGGAGAAGAGAAAGAGTTGCTCCTGGGATGGGTCGAGTTCGATTTGAATGGTGAGAGGGGGAACTTGAATTGAGCAAGCGTGGGAATGGTCTTCTTTTAGTGGGAGGAGAAAAATTTTGGAGAGTTCTGAAAGGAGCTCAGAGAATCGATCCATCGTCTTCTTCCTTTTTTTTCTTCTGGTTCTTTTCTTTTTCTTCCTCAATCTTCTCTTCTAGATCTTCCAGAGTATCGACAAAGGCTTTGATCAATTCTTGTTTGTGTTTTGCGTCGCGGTAATAGCGTGGTGATACTTGTCGGATGGCGTCGTACATTTGGGCGTAGATGATCGCTTGCGCTGCGAGCGTTTGTAATCCGAGAAAAGGGGCTGTTTCAAAAATTTTTTTTGCATTCATGTATCTCTCGGCGAGCATTTTGACAAAGAGACGGGTCAAGATTTCAAAGTTGGTTTGATTAGGTCTTGGCAACCCAAGTCCTCGAAACTGTTTATCGATCATCTTCGATCGAGAGAGAAAAAAGCGAAAGAGCCCTAGGATCCCTTGGAGCGATCTCGTCTCTTCAATGAGGCGCGCGAGAAAAATGGGGTCGATGGAAGGTCCTTTAGCTTTCATATCCGTCCCGAGGGAGTGGAGGAGGAAAGTAATGATGCTCGAGAGTTTTTTATAAGGGTACTTCTGGGCTAGTTCATCGAAGAGTTCGAGAGGTTCTTTTCGATTGCCGGTGATTTCTCGATACAAGTCTCGAAGAGAGGTGGCAGATCCGAGCCCTTCCTTGGCAAAGGCTCTCGCCTCGGCCCCCATATTTCTCCCGGCTTTCACTTGTCTACTGTAGTCGCGATTGAGGAGCTCTTTGGCTGTTTTTAGGGAGTCGAGCATCTCTTCTGAAGCGGTCTGGATGAGGAAGTCGAGTGCTTCATCGGCAAGAGATGGATCGGGATAGACAGAGAGCACTTTGGCAAGGATTTCTTCGGGAGAGTCTCCTTTGCGGATCAGATCGCGTAAAATGAGGAGAGTTCGGGGGGTGAGTTCTTCATTTCTCTCCTCGAATTGAGCGGCGGTTTCTTCTACGCTGCCGATTGCGACAATCTTTGAATCTTCCAGAGATTTCTCGATTTCTTTTTTGTCAGAGGATTTGAGTTCAGAGAGTCGCTTGAATTTTTGGGCTTCAAGGGAGGGATTGAAAATTGAGGCTTCGTAGAGATCTTGCAGACTCCCTTCGCTTTCAACCACTTTAGCCAGGTCTGCTCTGGCCTCTCTTTGGATGAGCTGGATGAGGGGATTGTTGATAGAGAAGGGGTCAAAATCCATTATTTTAACTGAATTCTTCCTAAGGGTTGGATTTTGATTTCGGGGACGATCTCTTGATAGGAGACAACGGGCAGGTCGGAGAACTCTCCCTCAATCAATTTGCGGGCAAATCGGCGGACGTCCATCGTTGTGAGCAATACGGGAGGCTGCCCTCCAGGTGGGGTCGGTTGAATGGTGGTTCTCAGCGAATAGAGAATGAGTTGGACCGAATCGGGATCGAGTGCGAGGTAGGATCCTGCCGAAGTTTGCTTGATCGCTCCCCTGATCATATCTTCAATATCGGGATCGAGAAGGTAGACAGAGAGGATCGACTGTCCCAGTGAGTATTTATAGCTGATGTACCGTTTGAGTGAGGATCGGACGTATTCTGTGAGGAGGATAGTGTCTTTCTCTGTCTGGGCCCATTCGGAGAGTGCTTCCAAGATAGTGCGACTGTCTTTGATTGAGATTTGTTCTTGGACAAGTCTTTTGAAAATATCGGTCATTTTTTGGAGAGGCACGAGTCGAGAGACTTCCTTAGAGAGATCGGGAAATGACTTTTCAATGAATTCAAGAATGGCTCTTACTTCCTGAATCCCGATGAATTCTCCCGCGTACTGACGATAGAATTTAGAGAGGTGGAGAATGACCACTTCGAGAGCTGTCCAAAACCGAATTCCCGCTTTTTGAAGTAGGCTTTGGTATTTTTCTTCAACCCAAACAGTGGGGATGCCAAGTGTTCCAGTGGAAGAAGCAAAAGGGATGTTGTATCGATTGAGAGTTTCTGGGCGTTCATTTGTGAGGATGTGGCGCGGTAAGATTTTTCCTCTCACAAGAGGCACTTCGTTCAAGTGAATTGCATATTCAGAGGCTTCGAGGGTGGGGGCTTCGGTTCGCACGTGAACGCCGGGAAAGCGAACTCCCAAATCTTGGTAGAGGGCGTGGCGCATTTTGGGGATCATTTGGTCGATGAAAGTGAGCCCTTGTCGGTCTTTTTTGATGAGTTGAGAAAGAGCAGAACCCATTTCGAGGACAACCGGCAAGGTCAGAGCAAACTCTTCAGGTCCACCTGCTGTCATACCGTGACCTGGGACTTCTGTTGAGGTAGTGGAAATGCCTGCTGCTGCTTTTGCTGCAACACGCTGCGCATTTCTTAAGAAG
The DNA here is from genome assembly GCA_027451585.1 of Chlamydiota bacterium. Classification (GTDB taxonomy): domain Bacteria; phylum Chlamydiota; class Chlamydiia; order Chlamydiales; family SM23-39; genus DAIDHZ01. The sequence goes on along the minus strand of DAIDIZ010000053.1, from coordinate 42,128 downwards.
ACATAGCCTGTAGCTCCGATCAAGACTGCAAGCGAAAGGAACGGCCACGCGGGAAATCCCGGAATGAAGGCCATGAGGAAGAGGATAGCCCCGGCAATGGCGAGCGCTTTGGGCTGTTTAAGGAGCTGCTCGGAGATCTCTTTCCCGAGGTTGGAATCGCGCTTATCGCTTGAAACGCGGGTGGTTACAATACCTGCTGTGATCGCGATCATAAGCGATGGAATTTGTGATACGAGACCATCTCCGATGGAGAGGAGGGTGTAGATTTTTGCCGCTTGTCCGGCAGTCATGTGATGTTGAGTCACCCCGATGATGAGTCCCCCGATGACGTTGATGATGGCGATGACGATCCCTGCGATAGCGTCTCCTTTGACGAACTTCATCGCTCCATCCATCGCTCCGTAGAGCTGGCTTTCTTTATTAAGACCGAGTCTGAGCTCGCGCGCGGTTTGTTGGTCGATGATGCCTGAGCGGAGATCGGCGTCGATCGACATCTGTTTTCCCGGCATCGCGTCCAAAGTAAAGCGAGCGGCCACCTCTGCAACCCTTTCAGCACCCTTTGTGACCACGATGAACTGGACAATGGTGATGATGAGGAAGACGACCCCCCCTACCACGTAATTGCCTCCGACGACAAATGTTCCGAATGCGTGGATAATCCTTCCCGCGTTGTGGTGAAGCAAAATCTGCCTTGTGGACGAGATATTGACTCCCAAACGGTAGAGCGTCGTGATCAAGAGAAGTGACGGGAAAATCGATAGTTGAACTGCTTTTTGAATGTAGAGAGCAACGAACAGAAGCGAGATGGAGACGGCCAAGTTGATCGAAATGAGAATGTCGATCACGTGAGGGGGCACCGGGAAAATCAACATCAAGATGATGGCGATGACAATGGCAGCTAGCATCAAATCGCTAGAACGGGCGACGAATGCGAGCGCCTTATCGCCCCCGAGAGTCCGATAGAGATTGATGAGAAACTTATTCACAACCTTTCCTATTTAAAGAGATCCTTATTGATCTCGGGATTGGTCTCTAATGAGTCAATCCATTTCAAGATTTCGGCAACTGCTTCGTAGGTATCTTCAGGAATATAATCAGCAATTTTCCCTTTCGTGTACAGAGCTCTTGCTAAATCTACATTTCGCATGATTGGGATTTTGTTTTCGACACCTATTTTAATGATCTGTTCGGCAAGCCCACCTGTCCCCATGGTCAAAATTGTGGGCGCCGGTTCTTCTTCTGGGTTGTATTTTATGGCTACTGCGATGTGAGTTGGGTTGGTGATGATAGCTCGTGCTCTTCTCGCAGCTCTGGGACCCTCTTGGTAGGCAATTTCTCTTTGGAGTTCTCTTCTCCTGCCTTTAATCATCGGATCTCCTTCGGACTCCTTGTATTCTTGTTTGATCTCAAATTTTTCCATCATCATTTCTTTAGCGAAATTCTTCTTTTGGAAAGCCATGTCAAAAAGAGCGATTAAGAGGAAAAAAAGTCCTACCCGGATGACCGCAGAGACAAGGAAGTCGTGTACGATTTGGGCACTTGCTAAAATAGGCATTGTGGCAGAAGCGATGATCTGTGGGAGCATCGATTGGATGAGAAAATAGATGATGAGGGCAGCTCCGGTGATTTTGAAGATTGATTTGAGAAGGTCGACTAAGACCCTCATCTTGAATTTTTGTTTGATCCCCTCAATCGGATTGAGCTTTTTTAAGTCGAACTTCATCGCTTGGAAAGAAAAGACGGGGCCAATTACGAGAAAGCTCACGATGATACCAACCAGGCAGACGATGACCATGATGGGAAAGCTGCAGTTGAGGATGACTTGAAGAGCTGATGCAAAAAAGCCTCCGATTTTTCCTTCGAAATCGTCTCCTGTGTGAGCAGCTTCTCGAAAAACAGAGATACTAAATGCTCCGATCTGGTTAAATAGGTAGCCTGTTAAGATCAAAGCAGAACTAATTGAGACAATGAACGTAAACGCGGAAGGAAGATCTTGGATTTTAGCGACCTGTCCTTTTTTTCGCGCGTCTTTGAGCTTTTTTGGTGTTGCTTTTTCGGTTTTTTCGGCCATGCTCCCAGAAGCTATATCATGTGGAGCTTAAAAAAGGAATAGTCTTCAGCAACAAGGTGTTGCATGCTGTGAAATTATTTTTTGTCCAGTAGTGCGTCAAGAAGTCTCGTAAATCCAGCAGAATGTAAGGAGTCTGCCATGTAAATAGCCTATTCAACATTACAAAAGTAGAGAAGCGAGCAGAGCGTTGAGTAATCGGCGTGCTGAAGCCTCGCCGATCAAACACGCGAGCCGCAGCGCAGGCGAATCTATTGGCCCCGATACAAAATTAAACGCAAGAGATCAGCCCGCTAATGGTGGTGAAATCTGATATCGTGAGAACTGCCTACTCCTCTACTCTATCAGAGCTATTTCTGGTGTGATAAATATTTATTGAAAGAAATAGTTTCTGTTTTTTTATTGATTTTGTGCTATAATTGTGGTTTTGAAAAATTTAATACACAGGTTTAGATGTCTTTTTTAAGGTCTCTTTGTTGTTGCTTTCGTTCTGACACTCCCGCTACGACTCCAGAAGATGAAGAAGGGAATCGCCCTCCATCTCGTGTTGATTCTGTGCATACTGTAGCAGAAGCTGCGATTGTGACAGCTCAACACTCCCCCTCAAGGCTCTTGCTTGAAGGGAGCCGGGAGAAGGATCAACCGGAGCTCCCTGGGCAGGTCCCGGAAGAACAAAAACCGGCGAGAGATCTTAGCCTGCCCTCTGTTCCTGAATTAGAAGCGGATCCATCTATTGTAGCGCACAGACATCTTTCTTCTTCTTTGGGTGAGGGTGAAAACCCAAGGCAAAATCCGATCGGTTTGCTTCTCAAGCCTCCTACCTCAGCTGAATCCGAAGCTCAATCAGAAAGATCAGATCGCAGACCACCCGATCCTTCAGGGAGACCTCCTTTAGTGTCCGCTGTAGCTGCGCCTCCCGCTGTAGCTGCACCTCCCGCTGTAGCTGAGCCTCCCGCTGTAGCTGAGCCTCCCGCTTGTCCGACCTCGCGCAATTCGAGAAAAGGGGAGTCTCCATTCAATAATCCAGCAAGATATTTATTGCCGGGGACAGAGCCTTGTCCACTAAATTATTTCTATTCTCAGTCTGATGAGGCGGGTGTTATGTTCAGAATTCAGGATCTGGCATTTAAAAAATTAGAGCGGCCGAAATCAGATTCCCCGAATCGAGAAGAATTTGATTCGGCCCATCTGGCTGAGATTGAGGCTTGGGTTAAAACTAAAAAGGTAACGGAAGAAGAGGCGGTTATCATTCTGGCTTTAAGTTGCCTCTCTTGTGATGATGTTCGTAAGGCTTTGGATAAATGTAGGAAAGCTTCTTCAGAGAATTGGGATGATACTGCATCTGAATCTATAAAAGAAATTAAAATGAAATGTGGCAAATGTTTTGAAGTTAATTCTGAAGTCAGTTTAATAATTTTATTTAATAATATTCACGGTAGTGATGTATGACGACATCTCTATCGATAGGCTCTCTATTATCCGTGAACAGCGTGCCTTCCGCATTTCCTGAAACAGCGGGGAATCGAGTTCAGCGATTGCGTGCTGCTGTGGAAGAAGCTCGGGAGCCGGTCTTTGCCAGTAATTCAACCCCGCTGTCTGAAGGTTCGTCAGCTTACCCAGAGTGGGCTCAGAGGGATTCGAATGAAGTTCAGCAAGTTTTACAGCAGCGTCCTTCAACGGACGAGTTAGGTCTCTCTTCTTCCGCTATTCCTCCGAGTAGATCTCAAGAAGGGTCAAGATTTAATTTTCAAGACACAAGGCTGGTTTCTTCCCAACAGGGGGGTAGGTGCCCAGCCCCTCGGGTGCCGACGTTTAAGAAGAGCTCCTCACAGCTGCTGCAAGGGTGGAGTTTAGCTGAACAAGATCCTGAATGGAGGGAAAAGTCTGAGGCACAGCGAAGAGAAATTGCATTGGTAATAAAGGATCGATGGCCCAGGCACATCGCTCTTTCGCCTAAGGATGAGAGCATCGAGAAAGTTTGCCCAAGCCCTCTCCAGTCTGAGGATTAAATATTTTGCGCTGTGTGAGATCCCTACTAGACGTGTATACTCGTTCCCCTCCAAAATGGCCCAAGAAAACCGACTTTAAAGCTACCAAATTTCCAATAAAAATTTGATGTTTTAACGTCAATTCTCTATTCAATTTATTGTCAATGACTTGTGATAAAATGATTCAAAAATCGGTTTTTAAGCCGCGCGAAAGAGGTCTCGTTTTCCTCGATCGCAATTCCTTTATTATTAATAACTAAAAAGATAGTCGTGATCGCTAAAATTCGGTGTTTTGGTGCGCTTAAACATCCGAGTCTTCAGGTTGTTTCGATATAAATTTTCTTTTTATTTTAATAATTATTTGTTATAATTATTGTATGACGTTTTGTGTTTTGAATCATTTCCGGTATACAGTGTTGGCCCCTTTTCTTCAGGGTATAGATCGTTTGTGGGTCTTACGAAATTTTTCTTTAAGTTGTTTTAGCGGTAAACAAAGGGGGAATAGAGATGGCGGCTAAACCTAATCCACCTTGGCCGTGGCCTTGGGAGAAAAGTTACGCTGTTTACCAAGAGATGCTTCAAAAGGAGCCTGTTTCGGAGCGTGCGGCCTCTCCAAGCGAAACGTCGAGTTGTACCTCTGAAAGTGGGGATTTAACGCCTTCCTCAGAGGCGACAGCAGACTCGGTTGCCCGGCACATCTTTCGTGATCCAAGAATCGGTCCTGCGCCAGTTGGTGTAGAATTACCCGCTGGACCTCAAGAGTCGCCGCCGAGTCAGCGAGTTTCTGGGGTTTGTTTGGACGTACTTCCCCGATTAACCGATACTGACGGCATTCCCTATCAATTCGCTCCACGAGTGCAAAGATGGCACTCTCTCAATCGAACGGACGGCGAATTTGCAAGATCTTTTCAAGATCAGGGGGGCGAAAGACTTATTTCCTCGTATGCTCATTTGAATCGACAAGCACTTTTGTGTGCTATTTTGGCTCATCAAATCCAATGGTTATCTGTGTTCGAGAGAAAGTTTTCGTGGGTGAAGGATTACACAACTGAAGCAACAGACCGCAAGCCAAATCATAGAGCTCTCGTAGTGAATATCCACTGTTCAGGACTGTCGATTGAAAAAAACTGTCGCGTCTCCTTATGCTGGGCAGGAAAGAAGAGAGAACTTTATCATTGCTGTATTCATCTAGACCAAATATCCGAGGTGCGGAACGCGCCAGAGAGTTCTCTTTCAGCTTTATTGCCTAAGCCTCTTGGATTTGATGGATTATGTTGTGGTCTTATCTACGCAATCACAGTTTTCCCAGTTCAGATGCATACATAGGAGCTCTCCCCTATGACGAGTGGGTATTAATTGTGGAAAAAGAGGACTACATCCCCATCTTTCATGATGTAGTCGCGACCCTCTGAGCGGGCTTTGCCAGCTTCCCTTGCGCCCACTCTCCCTTTGTACCGAACCATGTCCTCAAAGGAGACCACTTCTGCTCGGATAAACCCTTTTTCAATATCACTATGGATTTTGCCAGCCGCTTCTGCGGCTGTTGTCCCCTTTTTGATGGTCCAGGCTCTTGTCTCGATTTCTCCTGTGGTGAGAAAGGTGATGAGATCGAGAAGAGAAAAGGCTTCTCGAATGAGACGGTTGAGTCCCGATTCTTCCAATCCTAGGCTCTTTAAAAACTCGCCTCCATCTTTTTCATCAAGCCGTGAGATCTCTTCTTCCATTTTGGCGCAGATGGCAACAACGCGGCTTCCTTCTTTAGCCGCATACTCGCGGACCTTTTGGACGTGGGGGTTATCGAGGGAGGGGATATCGTTTTCTCCCACGTTGCAGATGTAAAGGAGCTTTTTGCGGGTAAGAAAGGGATAGAGCTTGGCAATCCCTTCTTCAGCGGGGGTGAGAGAGAGTTGCCGCATCGGAAGGTTTTCATTGAGATGGTGGATCGCCTTCTTGAGGAATAGGATGGTGGGCTCGAGTTCCTTTTTCCCTTTGGCCTGTTTTTCGACTCGGGAGAGGCTGTTTTCGACCATTTGGAGGTCGGCTAAGATGAGTTCAAGGCCGATGACTTCGATATCTTGGAGGGGGTCGATTTTCCCGGCGACATGGATCACGTCTGCGTCTTCAAAGCATCGGACAACTTGGACAATCGCATCGGTTTCCCGGATGTGGGATAGGAATTGATTGCCGAGTCCTTCTCCTTGGGAGGCCCCTTTCACAAGTCCTGCTACGTCGACAAACGAGACGGTGGCGTAGATGATCTTTTGGCTTTTCGTTTGGTCAGAGAGGATTTTTAATCGGGGATCGAGGACGGGAACGATTCCGACGTTGGGTTCGATGGTGCAAAAGGGGTAGTTCTCAGATGGAATCTGTTTTCGGGTAAGGGCATTGAAGAGGGAAGATTTCCCGACATTTGGTAGTCCGACGATCGCGCAAGATAAATTAGTCATAGAGTCTTAAGCCTCATATTGGAAAAGAGATTGTTCGATGAGAGTGGGGGTAAGTTCTGTTTGGGGGACGCACTTGTCGAGCAGGAAGGGGCCGCTTCGGGTTCGTGTAAGGGCTGCTAAATGGGCTCCGGTCCCTAAGTTTTCTCCTAGATCAAAGGCAAGCGAGCGGATGTAGGTCCCTTTTGAGCAGTCGATGAGAAGCTTAAGAAAGGGGTACTCGTAGGAAAGGAGCTGGATCGAGATCTTCACGGGAGATGGTTTTCTTTCGATTGTGATTCCTTGGCGCGCTAGTTCGTAAAGTTTCTTCCCTTGCACCTTCTTTGCAGAAAACATCGGAGGGGTTTGGAGAATTTCTCCTTGGAAGGCGGGGAGGATAGCTTCAATGTCCCTTTGTGCAGGGATGTGGGGACTCTTTTGTGTCACTTGTCCATCGATGTCGTATGTATCGGTTGTGATTCCGAGGTGTATGGTGGCCTTGTATTGTTTGTCGTGGTTGAGAAAGGTCTCTGAGAGCTTTGTGTAGGTAGGTCCGACGAGCATCACCATGACGCCTGTCGCAAAGGGATCAAGGGTGCCTGCGTGGCCAATTTTTTGAATTTGGGTGAATCTCCTCAAAATTGAGACGAGATGAAATGAGGTGGAGGAGGCCTCTTTATCGATGAGGAGGATTCCCTCGTTATTCTTCTTCATGGGGGCGAGACTGCCGTTCCTTCTCGATGTCCGAGAGGATTTTTTGGATTTTAAAATGCTCCTCGGCTGCATGGTCAAGTTTAAAAGTGAGGGTTGGGAAGTGGCGCATCTGTACTTGTTTGGATGCGTTCACTGCGATGAATCCGGCTGCAGATTCAAGGGCCTGGAGTACTTTTTCTTTTTCTGCATCAGTTCCGATCAGGCTCACGTAGACCTTTGCATGGTAGAGATCGGCGGAGGTATCTACTCGAGTCACTGAAACAAAAAGATTGACGTGAGGGTTTTTCACCTGCTTGAGGATCACGTCAAAAATCACTTCCTGGAGAAGAGAGTTAATCCGCTCGAGTCGATTCTTTTTCACAGATCCTGCTCTAAATAGGTCACTTCATAGGCTTGGAACACATCTCCTTCACGCACATCTGATTGTCCTTCAAGAACAATCCCACACTCAAATCCTTTTTGGACTTCTTTTACGTCTTCTTTAATTCGCTTGAGAGAGGCAATTTTCCCTTTCCAAATCACTTTATTATTGCGAAGCTGCCTGATAAGGCTTTGTCTCTTAATCACCCCATCGGTCACTTGAGAGCCAGCAATATTGCCTAGCTGAGACGAACTAAAGACTGCTTTTACAAGGGCGGATCCAACATCGTTTTCTTGCTCAATCTTATCGAGAAGCGAGCGCATCTTCACTTTTACATCGTCGATCAGATGATAGATTACATCTTGAGAGAAGATCGAGACTTTTTTCTGCTTAATGAGTTGATCTGCGTGGCTTTCTATGCTGGTATGGAATCCCACAATCGTTGCTTTGGATGCAGAGGCAAGCTCAATATCTGATTCGGAGATTTCTCCTACATCAGCGTTCACAATTTCAATGCGCACTTTGTCCGATTTGATCTTGAGAAGGGAGTTCTTGAGCGCTTCGAGGGAGCCTTGTACGTCGGCCCGGAGAATAAGGGGGAGAATTTTCTTCTCGCCACTTTCTTTTTTGGCCATCATTTTTTCGAGGCTTCCCATTTTGGCTCCAGAGAGGGTATCTCGGCGGAGTCCTTCGGCTCTGGCAGAGGCGAGGTCTCTCGCTTCTTTCTCGTTTTTAACAACGATGAACTCAGAACCGGCTAGAGCAAGCTCGGACAGTCCTGTAATTTTTACCGGCATAGAGGGACCTGCGATTTCGACAGGGCGTCCATGATCGTCGTGCATTGTTTTGATCCGCCCAGAATAGGGACCAAAGACGATCGCATCGTTTTTTTTGAGTGTTCCGTTTTGGACCAGCACTGTAGCCACGGCTCCTAGCCCTTTGTGCAGCTCCGATTCGAGGATGGTACCGCGTGCTCGATGGTGGGGGTTGGCTCTTAGTTCGAGAATTTCTGCTTGTAAGGCGATCATCTCGAGCAACTCGGTAACCCCTTCTCCTGTTGAGGCGGAGCATGGAACTACAATCGTTGTTCCTCCCCATGCTTCGGGAAGGAGATCTCGATCAGCAAGCTCTCGGTAAACCTTTTGGGCGTCAAAATTGGGTTTATCTGATTTATTTAGGGCGACGAGGATCGGAACATTGGCTTCTCTTGCTTGTCGGATCGCTTCATCGGTCTGGGCTCGCATCCCTTCATCGCCTGCCACCACGAGAATAACGATATCAGTGACGTTGGCTCCTCGAGAGCGCATCTCCGAAAAGGCTTCGTGGCCAGGGGTATCGAGAATGGTCACATCGCCTGCATTGGTCTTCACTTGGAAGGCACCAATATGCTGGGTGATCGCTCCTGCTTCTCCAGCGACTCGATTCGATTTGCGCACGGAATCGATCAGGCTGGTTTTTCCGTGGTCCACGTGACCCATAAATGTAACAACAGGAGAACGGAGAACGAGCTCGGCGGGAGTTTCTCCTTGAATTTCCTGCCGAATGGTTCGGTCAGTGATCTGGATTCTTTTCTGTTCTGCTCTATCGATTGTGATTTCACATCCAAAATCGTGCCCGAGGAGTTGAACTGCAGTTTCGTCGTCGAGATAGTCATTGAGAGTAAGGGTGATCCCTTGCATGAAGAGCTTGGCGATCAATTGGGATGCCTTTAATTTCATCTCTTGGGCGAGGTCCTTGATTGTGATCGGGAGGCGGACGCTTAAGGATTTGGGTCGTGTGACCTCTTCAAAGACTTGTTTTTTGGGTTTAAAGGCCCTTTTTTTTCTCCAGGCTTCATTGTCGACATCTCGGAGTCCTTGACGATCTCGAGAGTCAAAACGGACCTCTTCCTTCCTTTTTTGAGGTCTCAGTTCTTTTGCTTTTGCCGCATCTAATTGGGGTTTAGGAGGTTCCGTTGTTTGGGGGGCTGGGGTATGGGGAGAAGTAGGCTTAGATGATGTTGCTGAAGGGGCGGATTCCTCTTTTAGGGGGGGCGTTTTTTCAGACATTGAAGGCGAGGAGAGGGGTGGAGAGAGGAGTTCTTCTACCCTGTTTTTATCCACTTCGATAGAGAGGGGAGGAGTGGGGTGGGCAGATGCCTCTTCATGTCCTTTCAGTTCAGATTTCTCTTCATTGTTAGGTTCTTGAATTAGGCGTGATCTCCGTTTTTTAGGGAGATGGGCTTCCTGTTCTTTGTCTTTTTCTCTTGCTGCCAACGTTTTTTCAGCCTGTTTTAAAGCTGTGGTAACGGTAGCATCTTCTTTGAGTCGACTGACTCTTTGTTTTGGCTCAGTCTCAGGAGTCTCCTTTTTCGCTAAAAGATCTGACTCGGAAGACTTTTCTTCAGGAGTTTTCGATTTTAAAGCTCCTGCCAATTGGAGATTTTTGATGTTGAGTTTTAAGTTTTTTGCCAAGGGTTAACCCTTTCTTTTTCGCATTTGTTCTAGGAGCTTGTCAGCGAGGTCATAATAATTGACGCCGGGGACTCGAGTGGTGACTTCCTGAGGATCGGCCTGCATGAATTTCCGGAACGTCTCGTATCCAGCCCCGATCAGGCTTTCATTGATCAGGCCGCTAACGCCCTCAATCTTGAGTTTTTCATCGAAAGCTCCTTCCTGAGAGTCTGCCAGTTCCGCCATTTGAATTGTGAGAAGTTTTTGGTAGTCAGTCAGTTTTTGGACTTCGATTTCTTTTTCGATCATTTGCCCGATTAAGCGAGCGTTCATCCCTCTTTTCCCAATAACGAGAGGATACTCTTCATCGGCCACGAGTAACCAGATCTTATGTTCGAAGACCTTCACTTTTTTAGGGTCGATTGGAGAGAGGAGATTTTTCAAGAGTTGAATCGGATCTTCTGAGAAAGGAACGACATCGATCTTTTCGTTGTTGAGTTCCCGGATGATATTTTTGATTCGATTTCCTCTAACGCCCACGCAGGTGCCTACAGGGTCGACTTTTGGGTCATAGGAGCGGACGGCCAATTTGGTCCGGTAGCCTGGGTCTCGTACGATTTTTTCAATGACAACTGTTTTGTCGTGCAGTTCAGGGACCTCTTGTGTGAAAAGTGAAGAGACGAAGTCTGGGTGGCTGCGGGTTAAAATAACTTCGGCTCCGCCCATATCAGTATCGCGCACTTCGTGCAGGAGTGCTTGGACTTTATCGCCCACATTGTATCGTTCGAGTTTGGGGTAGTTTCTCTCTGGGAGAATTGCTTCTACTTTTCCTAAATCGACGACGATGGTCCTGCCTCGGATGAATCGCTTCACCGTTCCGGAAATGATTTCCCCGGTCCGATGGCGATATTCTTCGTAAATGACATCTCTTTCGGCTCCTTTGAGCTTTTTCGCGATGATTTGACGGGCGGCCGCGGCTGCGATTCGCCCGAAATCTTGTGGAGGAATGGAGAGTTCGATCCACTGGCCGACTGTACATTCAGGTTCGAACATCCTCGCTTCTTCAAAAGAAATTTCTTCGGAAGGGTTGATCACCTTTTCGACGATTTTCTTTTGTGTGAAGACCTCGATTTCCCCTGTTTTAGGGTGGATTTCCACTGTGACCTTCTCGCCAAGTCCTTTTACGCTTTTGCGAGCAGCTGTGCGGAGAGAATCGGTGATCGCTTCAATGACGACCTCCCGCTTAATTCCTTTTTCGCGCTCAAGATATTCAAAAATGGCAATCAGGTCTTTATTCATGGATATTCCTTACTCGTTTTCTTCGTGAGAGGAGGCTTTCTTTTTCCCTTTTTTCCCTTTAGAACCAACGACGATATCGTCTCGATTCTGCTGGTTTTTCTCGATTAAGTACTCTTTAACGGAGAGGGCCACTTTTTTGTGCTCAGGATCGATCTTGATCACTTTAGCTGTGACGTCGTCCCCTTTAGAGACTACATCTTCGACTTTGCCAAAGGGTTGATCGGAGAGTTCTGTCACGTGGATGAGGGCTTCGATGCCTGAGTCGAGGAGGACAAAGGCTCCGAAAGCTGTTGTTTTGGTGACTGTGCCATGGACAACGGTTCCGATGGGGAGTGTTCTTTCGAGAGAATCCCAAGGATTGGTGCTGAGCTGTTTGACTCCTAAAGTGATCTTTTTGCTCTCTTTGTCGACAGAGAGAATGATTGCTTCGACTTTATCCCCTTTTTTCAAAATTTCGGAAGGGTGAGAGACTTTTTTGATCCAGCTGAGATCGGAGATATGGATGAGTCCATCAACGCCTGGCTCGAGCTCGACAAAAGCGCCATAGTTAGTGAGGCTTCGGATTTCGGCCATTACGCTGCTGCCCACTGGGTATTTTCTTTCGACATCTTCCCAGGGATTTCTTTCAGTTTGTTTGATTCCGAGGGAGATTTTTCCTTCCTCTTTCTGAACGGAGAGAACAACTGCATCAACTTCATCTCCAACGCGGACCATTTCGCTCGGATCGGTGATGTTTTTTGTCCAAGACATTTCAGATACGTGAATGAGTCCCTCGATGCCAGGCTCAATCTCAATAAAGGCTCCGTAGGAGACGAGATTGACGATTTTTCCATGGACTTTTGTTCCAATGGGGTACCGTTTTTCGATCTCTTCCCAAGGATTTTCTTCTTTTTGCTTGAGTCCGAGAGCGATTCTTCCTTTGTCGCTGTCGACATGGAGGACGACCACTTCGAGCTCTTGTCCTAAGCGGACCACTTCGGAAGGGTGTTTGATTCTCTTCCAAGTCATATCGGTGATATGGAGAAGGCCGTCGATTCCGTCGAGATCGAGGAAGACTCCGAAGTCGGTGATGTTTTTTACGACACCTTTCAGGATGGCCCCTTTTTGTATATGCTCGAGGAGTTCTGCTTTGCGAGAGACTCTTTCCTCTTCGAGGAGTTCTCGGCGGGAGACGACGATATTTTTTCTATCAATATTGATTTTGAGGATTTTGAATTCGTAGGTTCTTCCTAGGAATTCATCGAGATTTTTGATTCTCTTATTATCGATTTGAGATCCAGGGAGGAACGCTTCCATTCCGATATCGACCATGAGGCCACCCTTGACCTTTTTGATGACTTTCCCTTTGACGATCGAACCTTCTTTGCAATTTTTGACAATATGCTCCCACTGACGGAATTTGCGCGCTTTTTCGCGAGAGAGGACGATTTGTCCATCTTCCCCTTCGGTTTGATCGAGATATACTTCAATTTGTCCTCCGAGGATGATCTCTTCTGGTTCTGTGAATTCGGACATGGGGACGAGACCTTCCGATTTGAGACCGACATCGATGACGATGAAGTCTTTGGTGATCTCGACGATTCTTCCTTGGAGGATTTGTCCTGCGTTTAAAAGAGAGAGGGAGTCTTCACCGCCCGACTTTCCTTTTCCGTAGAGGAGTTCGCGGAATTGGCGTGCATCGTGTTCTTGGAAAGCAACATCGTCGAGAACATTGCTAGAGTTCCAGTCGTGAAGGTGTGAGGGGGGGTGTTTGGAAGACATGGTTTAGGGTTTCTCCTGTTTATAAAGTGGGGCGAATGGACTCTTAGGAAAAAGGGGACATTCGTCTCGGGTTAAGGAGAGAGAGTAACAAAATCCCTTCAATAATAGCAAGCGATTCGCAATCCTTTCGAGAGACTCACGATTGCAAAGCGAATTTTTTTTACGAGACCTAAGACATAGAGGTAAAAAAATATTTCATTTTTTGTGAGGGGTTCGATAGAGTGAAAATTTCTACAGAATTACAGGCTTCCATGCTCCTTTTACAAGAAAGACAATTAGAATTTGATTTTGACTTTGGATGTCCCCTCATTGAAGCGGAGCATTACCGAGAAGGGGCGCAAGACCTGATTCGGAGGCTCGTTCCAGAGGAAATGCTGAAAGAAAGGGGGGAAAGGCTTGCGGTTGAAAGGGCTCGTTTTGCTGATATGCTTCCCTTGATCTCTTGGTCGGATCTTTCGAAGGCCCCCTGTACTCTTTCCGTTCTTCTTCTCGCTAAATACCGGCTGAACGCGTCCCATTTTTTTTACGATATGGTGAGTCGCTGGTTGCTGCCACAAAAAAGAGTGAATGTGGAGCTTTTTTTTGCATCTGATGTTCGGATTGCCCATCTTTGTGATGATTTATTGAGCGTAGCTGAGATTGTGATTCATTTAAAAAGCGCTCAGGATGTGGAGGAGGTGCGTCGGAATCTTTCCTTAGTTGAAACGGAGATTCGTCTTGGGGTTGTTTCAGATTACCATGCTCGGAGGATTCTCGAGTTTAAAGGGCTTTCGAGCGACGGCAAGACGGCGATGATACAAGAAAAGATTGGATCATTGATCCAGAGTCATTCGAAAGATTTTGATCGGGGGATTTTTGCTCAGATGCAACAATTTCTCATCACTTGCCAAGAAGGATTTAAGCAGGAAAGAGATTATCATCATATTAGTCGGATCATTTCGAACCTGTATTCACTGAGCAAGCTTCTCAAACAAAATATTGAGGTCTTGCCGACAAAAAGACATATCCATCTCAAGTTTTTAAAGACGCAACTCACTTCTCAGAAGTTTAGGCATGTCCTTGGTGTTTTGGTGGGGTTGAATTTTTTGCAAAACCATGAGGTTTTTGAGACCTCCCATCTTGTGAGTGCGATTCAAAAACATTTTGGAACTGTTCGTCCTGTAGAGGGTTCTTTTTTTCTTGAGCGGGCTCCTGACGGTTCTTTGGCTACGCTTTATCTAGAGATTGAAAAGGAGGATGGAGCCGACTTTAGTTTGCATGAGATCCAACGTTTAAGGACTTCTTTGCCTGAGCAAATCAAGGAGCACATTGAGCAACTTACCCGTCCTATTTTTATGCCTCGGAATGAAGAAGAAGTGCTTCGTAATATCATGACTCTTTCTAGACAGATCCGTTTTGTCCATGATATGCCTCATCTTATCATTTCTCTTGATGAACAAAAGGGGGCCGATCTTGTTTTTACCGTGATCTGTGTCCAAGTGAAGTCGCTTGGAGCTGCGACTTTGCAAGAGATATTTAGTCGAGCAGATTCTCGGTTGAAATACATTCCCGATAGGGTCCGTAAGGTGGGCTTTATTCGAAAAAAGTATGTGAAAGAGGCAACTGTTTTTCGTACTGTTGTGGATAGTGGCCCTTTTTTGAGGAAAGATCATTCGGTTGATTTGTATAAGGCGAGGCAGTCGATTGTCGATGAGTTGGGCAGGTTGCTCGGTGAAGTGCGCGATTACAATGGGGGGATGATTTACAAGCAGAATCAGCTTCTCGATGCGCTCAAAGAATCTCTTGGGAAGGTAGCTTTCGAACACCCTCTCCTCCTCGAGAAATTTTATTATGCTCTCAATCCGATTGAAATGAGGACCGCAATTGAAGCGGAGCCTCTCAAGCAGTTCTTTTTACTCCTTCTACAAGGAATAAAAGGGAATCGGCTCCATCCGAAAAAAAGGGGGGAGTTTCTCTATCGGCAAGATGGATTAAAAGTGTTTGTTGTTGTAGCTGTTGACGTTAAGAAAAGAAAAGAGATTTATGGCCAAATCGAGGTTCTCGGTTTTCCCGCTCATCAGCTTGTTTCTCTTTCAATTGAAGTGGAGGGAGTTACATATCTAGGATATCTTTTACTTTCTGAGGACTTATCTCAACAAGCCCGATTTCTCGCCCTTTTCGATTGAAAAAAAGCCACCAAGTCCTTGCGGATTGGTGGCTTTCTGTTTATTGGTTATTCAGACAGACTGTCGCGAAGTCCCTAACAAAAGCTTTCGATAGTCGCTCTCTCACAGTCCCTGCTTCGGGGGTTGATGATTGCCGGCTTTCAATAACCAACGTTTGAAACTCCTTGAAACTCTCGGCTGTGAGTCGCGTTCCTTGTGGATTTTTCTTTAAGAATTCATCGCATCGGTCTGTCAACGATTGAGCAGGTACTCCACCTCTTCTAGTTCTAGCAGCCTTTTGAGTAGCTTCAGCTTCAGCAGCAGCCTTTTTAGTAGCTTCAGCTAGTGCTTTTGCAGCAGCTTGCTTTGCTTTATGACGGGTAAAGCGATAGATAAGTCCGCCGACGGCGGCGGCTCCTCCGATCGCTGCGACGGCGATGGCACGAGGATGTTCCTTACGCAATTTCGATGCATGTGAGGCTATACTCGATCCAACTGCCTGTATAGCTGCGAATGATGGAGTGTTATTGGCAACGGTTTTTTGTATTGCCGCCAGCCCGTCTCTGCTGAATAGTGTTGCGTCAACAAGATTTTGTGCGTTTTTGGGTGCTATGATCATTATTATCTCCGTTATTTTTTTGTTATTGTTTGATGTTTATTATACATATTTGTTGTTTTATTTGTAATTAAAAATTGTTTTTTATTGTAAGTGTCCTTAAATGAGTCGTTTTTATCCCCCTCTTGTCGATAACAGGGAGTCTCGGGTATACATTTCGGGAACTATGGAAAAAAAGAAAACAGAGGTTTTCCCCTCAATTCTCTCCGGGGATTTTGGAGTTCTAGCTGATGAGGCTAAACGACTTGAGGATTCCGGCGCTGATGGAATTCACATCGATATCATGGATGGTCATTTTGTCCCCAATTTAACGCTCGGCCCTAAGGCTGTGGGAGCAATCAATCGGGCAACGCATCTTTTTTTGGATGTCCATTTGATGATCTATAACCCCTTTGATTACGTTGAGCGATTCATCCAAGAGGGGGCCGATCGAATTACATTTCATTTTGAAGCTACTGAAGATGTGGAAGATACGTTAGAATTTATCCGTAAATGTGGAAAAAAATCTGCTCTCGCATTCAATCCAGAGACCTCTTTTTCGATGATCCCTAAATATTTGGGCCAGTGTGATATGGTATTATTGATGACTGTAAATCCTGGCTTTGGGGGGCAAAAATTCATTCCTGAGGTGCTTGAGAAAATTGCGTTGACGCGCGATTTTTGCACTCGGATGGGGGTTCGAGAGGGAGGGGTGATTGTCCAGGGAGAGTCCGTTTTGCCTCCTTTTCGCATCCAGGTTGATGGAGGGATTATCCCAGAAACAGCGGCATTGTGTGTTAAGGCGGGAGCAAACGTCTTAGTGAGTGGAAGCTACCTTTATGATCAGCCTCATATGGGGCGGGCGATTGAGGGTTTACGCAAGTTAATATGATTAGAGCGGCGTCGAAAAAAATAGTTGTCATTGGAGGTGGTACCGGTAATTTTGTGGTCTTAAGGGGGCTCAAAAAATATCCTCTGGATTTGACGGCGATTGTTTCGATGGCTGATGACGGCGGGAGCACAGGGATTTTACGAGATGAATTAGGGGTATTGCCGCCGGGCGATGTTCGGCAGTGTTTAGTTGCTCTTTCAAATTCGAGTCGTTTGATGCGTTCGCTCATGAACTACCGGTTTGAAAATGGGGGCTTAGGGGGGCATTCGTTTGGGAATTTGCTCTTGTCTGCCTTGGAAAAGGTAACGGGGAGTTTTGAGAAGGCAGTTGAAGAGGCGGGGAAAATCCTCTACATCAATGGAAAGGTGATCCCCGTTACAATGAATCAGGTGCGGCTTAAAATGGTCTTGAACAACCGAAAGGTTCTCGAGGGGGAAAGAGAGATCTATCTTTCGCAAGAGATCGACCAGGGTTATAAGACGATTTATCTCGAGCCTTATCCAAAGGTGAATCCTAAGGTGATTGAGGAGATTGATAGCGCCGATTTAGTGGTGATTGGTCCGGGAGGACTTCACACTTCACTTATTCCGAATTTACTGGTCGAAGGGGTGAGTGATGCAATTTGTCAATCGGATGCGAAAAAGGTGTTCGTTCTCAATTTAATGAATCGGAAAGGGCAAACAGGGGGCTACAAGGCGAGCCACTATTTGCATGAGCTGGTTCGTTTTTTGGGAAAAGATGTGTTTGATCATATCTTGATCAATGTTGAAAAGCCTCCTAAAGAGCTGATCGATGTCTATGCGAACGAAGGGGAGCTTGTTGAAAATGACCTCCAAGATGGGCGAATTTTAGAGGCTCATATGTTGGGGGCTGTTGCCGCAATGGCGAAAAAGGATCTATTAAAAAGAAATTTGATTCGCCACGATTCGAATAAGTTGGCGCAGGAGTTGATGAAAATTGTTGATCATATTTGATCTCGATGACACGTTGATCGATACTTCGGGTTGTATCACTCCCTTCAAAATGCAGGAATGTTTGAAAAAATTGATTGAGTCTGGGGTCTGCGTTGGCGACTTTAGCCGAGCCTATGCCGATCTTCTCGATCTCAACCATAAAACGTCCCGATCAAGTGATGCTCTGATCGCTTTTGCCAAGCAATACAGAGCCAGTCCTATTCAAATCGAGAGGGCTGTGGAGACTCTTTTTTCTCCCTTGCCCGACTCGTTCCGGGTCTGTTTGACCCCTTCAGCCAAAGAGGTCCTTGCTTTTTTCCATTCTCTTTGCCCAATGGCAATCGTGACAGGGGGCAATCCCCCCTTACAATGGGACAAATTGAAAAAAGCTGGTATAGATCGTTCTCTTTTTAGTATGATTGGGATCCCTGAAGACTCTGTAAAAAAACCTTATTATCAGGCTTTGCAGGCGAAATGGGGACTCCCTTCAAAAGAGATTTGGGTGTGTGGCGATCGGATTGAAGTGGATTTACGCCCCGCCTTTGATTTGGGGTTTAGGACGGTCCATATGCGATGGGGACGAGGAGCCAGACTCACCCCTGAAAAGTGGATCGACTATTCGATTTCGAATTTAAGTGAATTAAAAGAGATAGTGAGATGACGACTGCGAATCAAATGACTCCTGGAATGACCCTCAGCCTCGATGGGAAAATCTATCGGGTCGAATCGTGCGTCAAGGTGACGGTGGCCAAAGGGACCCCTTTCATCAAGACCAAGCTCCGCAATCTTCTCGATGATGAATTGATTGAGAAGAGCTTTAAAATGGATCAAACGGTCCAAGAGGTTTCGTTAATCGAAAGGACTCTTGAATTTCTCTACCCCGAAGGAAAAGAGTATCTCTGCTTGGATATTGGCAATCTCGAACAGGTATGTGTCCCTTCGCATGTCCTTTCAGATAGGGTCCATTATCTCAAAGAAGGGATTCAGCTAAAGGCAATGTTCTATGGAGATGCCATTTTTGGGGTAGAGCTCCCTCAATTTTTGGAGATCATGGTGGTTAAAACAGATCCTGCCACTCCAGGGGCTAATCAGAAAAAAGCGGTTTTAGAGACAGGGGCCAAAATTTTGGTCCCTTTGTTCATTGAAAGTGGGGATGTGATCAAAGTAGATACCCAAACAAATGAGTACATTCAGAGAGTATAGTAGATATGAACATGGACGAGATCAGAGCATTGATGACTCATTTCGAGGCATCAAAATTGCATAAGATGGTGTATAAAAAGGGGGATTTTGAGCTTCAACTGGAAAAAGAGGGCAATGTAGCTCCTCTTGTTCGGAAAGCTTTTCCTGCTGAAACAGTTGTTGATGCGCCGGTTGTAGACCCTAAAGGGAGTTCCCGTAAAGGAGAAGAGGCGCCAGGTTCCTTTGTCACTTCTCCCATGGTGGGCACTTTTTATGCATCGCCTGGTCCCGATCAGCCTCACTTTGTGAAAATGGGGGACCCTGTCTCTGAAGGAGCGGTCATTTGCATCATCGAGGCGATGAAGGTAATGAACGAGGTAAAAGCCGGAGTAAAAGGGATCGTCGCTGAAATTCTCGTGCACAACGGTCAGCCTGTTGAATTTGGAACTCGCCTTTTCCGGATTGTTCCTGCATGAAAGAGAAAAAATTTTCAAAAGTCTTGATTGCGAACCGAGGGGAAATTGCGGTCCGCGTGATTCGTGCTTGTCATGATATGGGGTTGCAGACGGTAGCGGTCTACTCGAAAGCCGACGCAGAGGCAATGCACGTCTATCACGCGGATGAGGCGATTTGCATCGGAGAGGCTCCCTCGGCCAAATCATATTTAAAAATCCCTCACATCATCGCTGCTTGTGAGATCACGGGAGCCGATGCCATCCATCCGGGCTATGGTTTTTTGAGTGAAAACGCCAATTTTGCGTCCATTTGCGAGAGCTGTGGCCTTAATTTCATCGGCCCTTCTTCAAAGGCCATCGCTCTTCTCGGCGATAAGGCCGCTGCAAAGGCTACCGCAAAAAAGGTGAAGTGCCCTGTGATTCCTGGCTCCGACGGGATTGTTCGCGATGTGGAAGAGGGATTAAAAGAGGCCCGCAAGTTTGGATTTCCGATCTTCATCAAAGCGGTCGCAGGGGGTGGAGGAAAGGGGATCCGGATCGCTTACAATGAAGAAGACTTTGTCGCCAAATTCATGGCTGCTCGTACCGAAGCGGAAGTAAGTTTCCACAACCCTGATGTCTATCTCGAAAAGATGATCGTCAATCCTCGCCATATTGAAATGCAGGTGGTGGGTGACAAACAAGGCAATTACCTTTACTTAGGAGAGCGTGATTGCACGATTCAAAGAAGACGACAAAAGTTGATTGAAGAAGCTCCAAGTCCGATGCTAGACGATGCGAGTAGAAAGAAAATCGGGGAAAGTGCCGTGGCGATTGTGAAAGAAGCGGGGTATCATTCCGTTGGTACCGTCGAGTTTCTTCTCGATGAACAGGGCAATTACTATTTCATGGAGGTCAATACGCGGATCCAAGTAGAGCATACAGTGACCGAGGAGCTCACCGGAATCGATCTCGTTAAGCTCCAGATTGCTGTGGCTCAAGGAGAAAAACTTCCGTACAAACAAAAAGAGATTGAACTCAGAGGGCATGTATTCGAATTTAGGATCAATGCTGAAGATCCCTCGAACAATTTTGCACCCTCTCCAGGACTCCTCGAACATTATGTTTCTCCCGGAGGTCCCCATGTCAGAGTCGACAGCGCTTGTTATGAAGGATACCGAATCCCTCCCAATTATGATTCGATGATTGCAAAACTTATTGTGAAGGGAAAAGATCGGACCGAAGCAATCGCTCATGCGAAGAGGGCTTTGCGCGAATTTCACATTCGAGGCGTTCACTCAACGATTCCTTTTCATCTCGCGATGTTGCATGACACGAGTTTTCTTACCCACAATTACACCATCAATACAATTGATCAAAGGTTATCTGAAGGAGCGTTGTTTACTCCCCCATCTATACTCGTTCCACTCCAAAATGACCTAAGCAAACCGATTTAAAGCTATCAAATTTTCAATAAAAAGTTGGGGTTAATATTAATTCAATATTGACCCCAGCTTTTTATTGAAAATTTGATGCTTAAAATTCGGTTTTCTTGGGCCATTTTGGAGTGGAACGAGTATATACTCATTCCACTCCAAAGTGACCTAAGCAAACCGATTTAAAGCTGTCAAATTTTCAATAAAAAGTTGGGGTTAATATTAATTCAATCTTGACCCCAACTTTTATTGAAAATTTGATGCTTAAAATTCGGTTGTTTTTGGTATAGCTAGAGGTTTTGATGAAAGGAATTATCCTAGCGGGAGGGAGTGGGACAAGACTTTTCCCCGCAACTATTGCTGTTTGCAAACAGCTTCTTCCTGTCTACGATAAGCCGATGATCTATTATCCTCTTTCGACCCTTTTGATGGCAGGAATCCGAGAGATCCTCATTATTTCGACCCCTCTTGATTTGCCCCGTTTTCAAGCTCTTTTTGGTGATGGCTCATCGCTTGGTATTTCTCTTTCTTATGCTATTCAGGAACGTCCAGGAGGTTTGGCTCAGGCCTTTTTGATCGGGGAGCCGTTCATCAATAGGCAGAGCGTTTGTCTGATTCTCGGGGATAATCTTTTCTACGGCCACGATTTCTCTTCGATTCTGGATGAGGGGGTTCGTCTCACAGAAGGAGGTCTCATTTTTGGCTACCGAGTGAAAGATCCTGAGCGGTATGGAGTAGTTGAATTCGATCGCAATATGAAAGCTATTCGAATCGAAGAGAAACCCAAACACCCGCGCTCGTCGTATGCAGTCCCAGGTCTTTATTTTTATGGTCCCGAAGTTGTCTCAATTGCCCGCTCGCTACGCCCGTCTGCTCGAGGAGAACTGGAGATCACGGATGTCAATCAGGCCTTTCTCGACCAAGGAACTCTCAAGGTGCGTCTTCTTGAGCCAGGACATGCGTGGCTCGATACAGGGACCTTCGATTCATTTCAAAAAGCTTCTTGCTTTGTCCAGACTATCCAAGAAAGACAAGGGGTCAAGATCGCCTGTCTTGAAGAAATTGCTTACCAAAAAGGATATATCAGCGCTGCAACTCTTGCTTCTTTAGCTGAGAGATACACAAAAAATGAGTATGGAGATTATCTTCGATCCCTTCTTCCTGAAAAGGATTCAAAAATCGACTAAAAATTTAATAGCTTTAAATCGGTTTGCGTTGGGTGTCTTTGGAGTGGAACGATTATAGATTTTTCTTTTGTTATTATATTTTATTATGATTTTTGTTTTTTTGTTTTTATGTTACAATCTTTGTTATGGGAATCGTTTCTTTTGTTACAAATCGATGTTTGTCCAATTTGGTAAACCAGGGACAGTGTTTGAGGGGAAAGGTGAGCTCGGTTGGTCTGCTGGTGATCGATTCTCTCCGCAATGAAGCTCCTAAAGGATTGTCTTGGTTAAGGAATCAATTTTTTGTTCGTCCGACCAAAGAAGAAATTGCGATAAAGGGGGCGTGTAAACTGACCGCGGCTGTCGCTGTTGCTGCGCAGCAATCTTTGTTGCCTTCCATCGAAGTTCTCCTAGCTGTTGTGGCGCCTGTCTCTTTAGTAGCCTCTTATGGTGTCGGATTAGGTTTCGCTGTTTACTTTTCGAGACGATCGAAGAAACAAAGATCCCAGGAAGAAATGAGCCCTAATAATGTGTATCAGTTAGAGAATATAGAGGAAGAGTATAGGGATTTTTTATCTCCAGAACAACCGGCTCCCAAACCTGATATGAGATTCCGCTACCTTATGTGCCTGTCAAGTGTTCTGGGCACATGTTGTTTTCTTTATTCCCTCTTTCGTTAAAAATTTTCAATGGACTTTGTTTGTCGGTAGTGTTTTTCGATGTCTTCGGCGATCTCATCAGGATCATCGGAGAGACGAATCATATCGAGATCTTTTTGTTGGATATTTCGATTGGCTAAAACGGTGTTTTTCAGCCACTCAAGAAGACCTTTCCAATAGTCTTTGCCTACTAGATAGACCGGAAAGGGCTTGATCTTTTTGGTTTGGATGAGGGTGAGCGCTTCAAAGAGTTCGTCGAGAGTTCCAAATCCTCCAGGAAGGACGACAAAGGCTTGTGCATAGCGAACAAACATCACCTTTCGGATGAAGAAGTAGCGGAAATTGAGCTGGAATCTGGAGTCGATGAATGGGTTGGGTTTGGATTCAAAGGGCAGATTGATGCAAAGGCCGCAGCTTTTCCCCCCCCCTTTTTGAGCCCCTTTGTTGGCGCATTCCATGATGCCAGGGCCACCCCCTGTGATTATCCCAAACCCTTTACGCACCACCTTTTCAGCGATCTGTTCAGTCAGGTCGTAGTATTTGCGCTCTACAGGGTTTTGGTTGGTTGAACCAAAGATAGCGACCGAGGGGCCGAGAAAGGTCATCGTCTCAAATCCATCGACAAACTCGGAGATAATCCGAAAAAGTCTCCAGGAATCGAGAGAATGGGTTTTTTGGTGGGGCGTGACGAATTCTTCGTTAAACTCATCCATGATCGGCCACTTTTATAGATTTCCTTGCACGCCGTTTTAGAGCAACGCGAGCCGTTCTTCCATAGGCCACTTCGTGCAGGTTCTCAATGGCAATGAAAGCGCTCGGATCTTCATGCAGGACAATTTCCTTGAGCTCGGCCAAATCTAGCCTTTCGACGATAATGAACAAAATATCTCGATCTTCGCCAGAGTAACCCCCTTTTCCTTTGATGAACGTGAGGCCGAGGCCAAGTTCATGGGTGATGATTTTGCTCAGTTTATCGGGCTTAGAGCACATGATGAGGACCGATTTGAGTTCTTCCAGCCCTGCAATCACGAGGTCCATTGTTTTAAAGGCGACGATGTAAGTCATGAGTGAGCGAAGGGCGATGTGCCAGTCATCAAAGATCCATCCATAAGCAGCGAATACAAAGACGTTGATGAAGAGGATCACTTGGCCTACCGTGAATCCCTTTTTTTTATTGATTAAGATGGCGAGGATCTCTGTTCCATCGATACACCCCCCATTGCGAATGATCATTCCAGCTCCGGCACCCAACATAGCACCGCCGATCACGATAGCCTCTAATTGATCAGCGCCAAACGAAGGGACCCTTTCTAAGAGAAAGAGGAAGAAGGCAAAGAAAACTGTGGCTGAGAACATGTAGATCACAAAAGATCTTCGGATGTAGCGCCAGGCGAGATAGATGAAAGGAATATTCAAAATAAAGAGGAAAAACGAAAGTAGATTCCATCCATACAGACGGGCAAAAATCATGGACACGCCAATGACTCCTCCGTCGATCAATTCGTTAGGGGTCAAAAACATCCGGATGGAGAGAGCTGCTAACAGGGCTCCGCCTGCCATACCGAGAAAAGAGAAAATGTAATGAACGATCCGTTTTGAAAAGGGGAGAGGCTGTGGCATAGGGAGACCTACTGTTTTGGCCTCATTGTACAGAGATGGAATGTAGATTTCGAGAAAATTTTTGCGATCTCATGAAGAGATCGCGGGAGACGGGGCTCGAACCCGCAACTTCCGCCGTGACAGGGCGGCGCTCTAACCAATTGAACTACTCCCGCAAAGAAAAGGTGTTGGGCGCAACAGGACTCGAACCTATGACCACCTGTGTGTAAGACAGGCGCTCTACCAACTGAGCTATACGCCCAAAAACGATGAGTCATTCTACACTTTTAAGAGAATAATCGACAAGGATTATTTAGTGATGGGTTCTAGCTCCTGGGCAAAAAGTTTTTCGACCGCCTCTTTTTGGGATTGGAAGGCTTTCGTATCTGTGAGTTGGTCGATGTGTAGAGGGACTGCGGTGATGTATTTTTCTTGGAGCAGGGCCACGTCGCTTTGAGGATCTTCATCAAATGTTTTCCACTGCCCGCCAAGCCAGTAGTAGGGGGCTCCTTCGGGATGGAGTCTTCTTTCTGGGGCTTCGACCCAGTAGCCGCGTCCTTGTTTTGCAAAACGAAGACCCTTCACTCCCTGTTCGCAATTTTCTGGGAAGGTGACATTGAGGAAGGTTCCTTGAGGCAGTGGATGGGAGAGGAAATGGGAGATGAGCGGGAAGATAAAAGGTTTAACGGCTTGGATCGAAGGTGGGGTAAAATCGCAAAAGGAGAAAGCGATGCCAGGAATATTTTTAAGGGTTCCTTCGATGACCCCTCCGACGGTTCCGCTATACAGAACAGTTCGTCCTGCATTCGATCCTCGGTTGATGCCGGAGAGGATCATTTGAGGCTGTTTTTCAAGAAGGACTCCGCAGGCCATTTTGACACAGTCAGCAGGAGTTCCGTTGAGGCTCCAAGCGGGGGTATTCCCTTCCCATGGGCAAGGATGGATTTTAAGAGGTTTTGTCCAGGTGATCGAGAGGCCTGATCCTGATTTTTCGCTATTAGGAGCGACGATGGCCACATCGGCAAATTCGGTGACTGCTTCCCAGAGGAGGCGAATGCCCGGGGCTAAAATACCGTCATCGTTGGTAATCAGGAGGAAAGGACGTTTGGACATAAGGGAAGCTCTTTATTTTTTTCCCCGATTATGTCTGAGGAGTCTGATTTGTTCAACGCCTGTGTGTTAAGCGAGAGACCATTTCGATAGTGAGGCATCCTAAAGCGAAAGCGATTACGAGTGAAGGAATATTAAGATGGTAGAGATCGTTGTAGTAAGGCCAGATTGCTGCGGTGAGGCCTCCGACTAAAATGGCGGCAAAAGCGCCGTGTTGATTGATCTTGTCGTTCTTTCGGTAGAGGGAGAAGAGGACAAGTGGGCCAAAGGCAGCGCCGAGCCCTGACCAGGAGTAGAGGACCAGTTCGTAGATTGTGGAGATTTTTGCATAGGCGATGAGGAAAGCGACAAGAGAAAAGAGAATGACGCTGATCCGAGAGACAGAAAGAAGCTCTTTGTGGGAAGCATGTTTCCGGAATAGTGGTTTGTAGAAGTCTTCTGATAAATTCGAAGCGACGACCAGGATTTGAGCTGCCATCACGTTTGTTGTCGCGGCGAGAATAGCGCAGAGGACAAGGCCAGAGAAGAATAGAGGGAGGGTAGTTTTTACTAGATCTAAGATCACGTGCTCTGGGTGGGCAGATCCCCCGGGGAAAGTATAAATCCCGATAAGCCCGATCCAGGTGGCCGAGAGCAGAGCGAGAGTTTGCCAGCTCGTCCCGAGATATTTTGCTTTACACATTTCGCTTACATTGCGGATCCCCATGAATTTGGTGAGAATATGAGGTTGTCCGAAATAGCCCAGTCCCCAGCCGGCAGCGAGAAGGAGCTCGGCTAACAGGGTCTTCAGGGAGAAATGAGGGAGGAGCGAGGTGGTTAAGTTTTGTTCTTTGACCGCTTGCATGATGGGTAAGACGCCTCCTGCTTGGAAGAGCAAAATGAGAGGGACTACGATGATTACGCCAAGAAGGAAAAACCCTTGGAAGAGATCAATCCAAGCCACCGTTCTGTATCCTCCGAAGAAGACATAGGCCACGACGACGAAAAGACCGATTGCAATGCCGACTGTATAATTGAGAGAAAAAAGCGATTCGACCAAGATTCCCATTCCGACGAGACCCGAAGAAACATAGAACGTAAAAAAGAGGACCGACATGAAGGCCGATACGATCCTGATCCTTCCCGAATGGTCATTGAATCGTTTTTCAAAGTATTGACTTAGGGTGAGGCTGTTGGTTTCTTCGGTTTTTTTGCGCAATTGAGGAGCGATGAAATGCCAGTTGAGGAACATGCAAGCGACAAGACCGATGGCTGCCCAGGAGCCGGTGACCCCTGTAGTAAAAATGAGGGCTGGGTAGCCTAAGAAGAGCCAGCTGCTCATGTCACTTGCATGAGCAGAGAGAGCTGTCAGCCAAAAGTTGAGCGAGCGGTTACCGAGGACATAATCGGTATCAGATTTTTGGTGGCGATAGGAGAGAAGCGCAATGATGGCGAGGAGGACGAAATAGGTAATGAAAGAACCAAGTTCAATGCCCATATGTAAGCCTAATTGTATGCAGTCATCTCAAATAAGCTCAAGGCCGAAGTGCTTTATCCGAGCCATAGAGGAGACTCGACTTAGCTAAATTGCTTCGGACGTGAGGAAAGTGGACCTCGATTTCCTGGATGAGTTGTTCGACCACTTTTCTTTTTGAATTTTGTCCTATCGGGCATTGGCAAGTGATACGAGTAAATCCATACTGCATGGCAAAAGTGCGGATTGATTCTTCTGCGATATAAATGAGAGGACGAATAATGGTGATTCCGAAGTCGTGCATGGGGACTTTAGGAAGATTTGCAGCGAATTCGGCTTTATGAAAGAGATTAAGGAGAAGCGTTTGAGCGCTATCATCTCGGTGATGGCCAAAGGCGATTGTGGTGGCTCCCACTTCTTTAGCTGCATCGAAAATGAGTCGTCTCCGCTCCCTTGAACACCGATAACATTCGAGCTCTTCCCTTTTTTGGGTCGAAGTGCGAGTGATGAATGGGACTTCTAGTTCGTCGCAAATAGTCTCGAGGAAAGATTCATTGACTCCTGCACCGCAAGAAAATTCGCCCCCTACATGGATCGCGTAGAGATCGAAGAGAGGAAATCCTCTTCCCCGCAAGGCATGGAGGAGGAAGAGGAGGGTGAGACTATCTTTGCCTCCGCTCAATGCGACAGCAATTTTTTGAGTGGACTGATCGAGAAGAGAGAAATCGAAAATGGCCTTTCGCATGCAACTTTCGAGCTCTTTTCCAAGAGAAGTCCACGGAGGTTTTGCAAGGGGAACAAACAGCTTCATAAGGAGGCTCCCAGTTTAGTTTGTTCTCGGGAAGAGGTCAATAGTTGATTAGAATTATCCTTATTTGCTAAGCTACTGCACTTTCTGTGTATTGTGCTGGTGTAGCTCAATTGGTAGAGCGCCCGACTTGTAATCGGATGGTTGAGGGTTCAATTCCTTTCGCCAGCATTCCTTAGGGGGTGTCGCATAGCGGCAATTGCAGGGGACTGTAAATCCCCCGACTTCGGTCTTCGTTGGTTCGAGTCCAATCGCCCCCATTCACCTTGTCGCTAAAAGTCACGCGACATTTAATTTTTAATTATATACTCGTTCCACTCCAAAGATACCTCAAGAAAACCGAATTTAAAGCATCAAATTTCCAATAAAAAATCGAGGTTAATATTAATTCAATATTGACCCCAATTTTTTTATTGGAAATTTGATGCTTTAAATTCGGTTTTCTTGGGTACTTTTGGACTGGAATGAGTATAGCTCGTTTTTTATTTGTTTTTATGTTATTTGTTATTTCGTTTTGTGTTATAATTGTAATATTATTAATTTAATATAATATTGGTGTTAATATGAATTGTGTTATTCCTTATTATGATTCGCCGAAAACTTCTGTGGTCGATAAAGAATGGGTAATCGTATCACATGCGCCTGTTCGGTATTTTGATCCAAAAAATCCTTTAAACATATTGGAGGAGGGAGATGTTGTTTATGTGCGTGATGCTAGAGGCGTTACAAAGACACTGGTGGACCAGTCGCTCGCTGATAAGCTTGGTCTCAAGAGGGTGAATGCGTGCAGCAGAAAAATTTTTGATTGGCGACGTTGTATTATTTAGAGATGCAGTTTGAAAAAAGTTCTTCGTGAAAAAGCTCTTCGGAAGTAAACTCCCTGCTCTTTTTTGTCTTTAACCTGAGTTTTGGGCTTGCGATCTATGGCAATGTCGAAAAAGGACTCAAATTTGGTTTTTTCATGAGTGTATTGGTTTCACTAGGAAGGGGGGAGTTGTGATTCAAGATCGTCAAAGACAAGCGGATCCATTGTTTAGTCAACTATTTGGAAGGTTAGCTCAGGCTTCCTCAAAAGATGATTCCGCAAATAAGTTGTGTGTCGGGATTTGGGACCTGATTGCTTTACATCCAGCAAACAGTGTTCATACACGCTTTTTAAATCAAGGGGATCGTTGTTTTTTGCGTGATCCAAATGGCTCCAATGCGGCAACCCATATTTTTAAAAAACTCGATTGCCCGATTGCAGAACGGATGCAGAGAATATTTTCTTCTTTATGTGGTCGAAAGGTGTCTGTTTCATCTACGGTTGGGACTTTGCATTTCGCGATTTCAGCAGGGACTAGACGCTGCTCGCATCTCTCCGAGATAGCAAAAGAAATAAAATCTAGACAGACAGAGCAAACGGATGATGTCCCTCGCTCCCCTATTCATCCTGATGAGGAAGCTGAGGCTAATCTGTATTTAGCAGCCCAGCAACAAGAGCCTCTCGAATTGAGCCGTTCTTCAACGAGCAGCCAGGGGAGTTTTTCTTCTCTTTCATCTGAAGGTCGAAAAGGGCAGAGCGTCTCTCTGAAACTCCAGGGTTTTTACGGAGATTCGCATGTATTAAGTAGAGCGTTTTCTCTAGATGGTAAGTCTTGGTTTTTTCACCCCGCTGTGCCCTCTACCGTTCTTTCTGTTTTGGAACAGGAAATCCATCCTCTAGTTACAAATATTGTAAGTGATGGGGGCAAAAAAACAGGTTTCTTCTGGGGAAAGGTTGCTGGACTCCTGTACTCTCTTTCTCATCTGCATCTATGGACTTTGGAATGTGACGATTGTCTCAGCTTATTTGAAAAAGAATTGTTGAAGCAGTTGGGATTGAGCATTTCTCCTCCTTCTCAAAAGTACTCTCTAGTTTCGGAAGCGCTATCGAGAACGCCTCCAGACTTTGCTAATTGGTATATTAAAGAAAGATTGGGTCTTAAAGTTTAAAATTTGAAGTGTCAGAAAGAGAAGTACTGCGATCGGCAGGCTCATCGACCAGAATCC
This sequence comes from Chlamydiota bacterium, assembly GCA_027451585.1. Taxonomy (GTDB): domain Bacteria; phylum Chlamydiota; class Chlamydiia; order Chlamydiales; family SM23-39; genus DAIDHZ01. Next base: position 12,620 of record DAIDIZ010000053.1, on the reverse strand, counting down.
TATCGTGGTAAATCCCACGCCGGCAAGAACTCCACCAATACAAAAGGCGAAAAGAACATTCCCGAATCGGCGCATTTCATCAAGGCTTGCTGCGAGAGTTTCTACAGGGTAGGAGAGTCTTTGCCCCCAAAAATAGCTCACGAGCGCGATCAGCCATTGGCAAAAATTTGTGGTCATGACCGTGCAAGCCGGAAAGGAACTCATGAAGGTTCTCACGAGGATATTATGAATCGCCATTGCGCTGACGGCTAACATCCCAACGGTGATATAGCTCGCCGATTTCGGAGTCGTTAAGGGGATTATAAAATGGCCCGTAATCATAAAGACCGAAAGGAAAGCTATTTCAACAAGAAAAAGAATAGCGAGTAATTTCTTTGTTTGGCCAAAGTGCTCGATTATCCAAGTAGTAAGCATGGCTACGAAAATGAATACAGGAAGGGCCACCAGTTTTTCTGTTAACCCCTCGGAGTGGGAAATTGTTTCGGCGATAGCAATAATGATATTACCTGTGATGTGAGAGGTGAAAAGCTTTTCAAGAGCTATGAATCCAAATAAATCGACAAAACCTCCAATGAGTGCCATCAGAAAGGCCGTTTTCGCTGATTCAGTTAAGGGAATTTTCGGAAGACTGACTGCTTTTACCATAAAAACCTCTTGATGTTATACCCCTTCCAGACTAAAAATTTTTTCTGATAAATGGCATTAGTCCCAACCTTGACCTGGTGAGCTGGGAAGATTGTGGGTCGATTTTCTCCGATGGAGGACAAAGGTTACCCCAAAGGCAACCAGCAAAAGAAAGGCTAAAACCAAATGGACAACGCCAAATGCCTCTTGATCATTATTTCGTGCTTCGATGCTGTTCCAAAGGAGCCCAATCCAGGCGATCCCCATCGAGGCTGAAAATTGGCGGCAGGTAGAGACAATCCCAAAGGCTGTCCCCATTTTGGTGGCGGGTATAGTGTTCATGGCGGAGGAGTAAGAGGGTGTGAAAATGAGAGGAATTCCACATCCAAAAGCGAGGAGGCCAATGATGAGGGGTGTTAGGGTAAGACTGGGGAAAAATCCAAAGTAGAAAAATGAACTCATCAAAAGAATATAGCCAAGAGCGATGGGAAGTCGGGGGGTGATCTTGTCGGAAAGATAACCTGCGATATGGGGCATGAAAAGGGTCGGACAGGCCGAAATAAAAGTGAGCCAGCCTGCTCCCACAGGGGAGTAGTCGAGAGCTGTCTGGAAATAGACAGCGCGAAAGACAGTGATCATTAAGACAAGTTGCACGATGCTAATACTGATGTTGATCGCGCTGAAGGTGGAATGCTTAAAGAGAGAAAGGTCGAGAAAGGGGTGTGGGGCTTTCTTTTCTCTGAGAAAAAGAAAAATAAGGGACAGGGTCGCAATGAGCGTTGTTCCTGAAACAGGAAGAGAAAGCCAGCCCCACTCTTCCCCCTCCATGAAAATAAGGGTAAAGCTTCCGGCAAAAAGGGCGAAGAAAAGGAATCCAAGCAGATCGATTTTGACTGGGGTGGGTCTCGATACGGGAAGAAATAAACGCATGAGGGGTAGCCCGATGAGCGCGATGGGGATATTGATCCAAAAGATCCACCGCCAGGAAGCTGCTTCTGTAAGGTAGCCGCCCAAAAGGGGCCCTACAATGAGAAAAAGAGAACTGATACTCACGTTGAGTCCGATGGCTCTGCCTCGTTGAGAAGGGGGGAAAAGGTCTGCCATGATCGAGGTTTGGGCGGGAAACATCAAGGCAGCGCCTAATCCTTGAATCGCTCTAGCTCCTATCAACCACTCCACTTCTTGGGATAGTCCACAGAAAATTGAGGAAACGACAAAGACAATCATGCCGTAAAAAAGAGCTTTTCGGTGGCCAATGCGATCTCCTAGTTTCCCTGCTGCTAGCACAAACATCGATATGGCGAGAAGATAGGCATTCACGCACCACTGCAAAGCGAGATTGCTCGCTCCAAACTCTCTTTGAATCGTGGGTAAAGCAACCGGTAAAATCGTTTGATCAAGAAAGACCACTGAGGTAGCGGTCATTAACGCGAATAAGCTAAGCCATTTCTGTTGCATACAAATCAGTAGACTCTTTTCTCTAATTTTTTCTCCAGATTTTTCTTGCGTTGTTTAAAAAAATCTTTATCATATCTTTTTGAAAATTTAATCAAGGTGTTTGATGACTCATCCTGTGCCAGTTAGTCGTAGAGATACACAAATTTATAGCATCGATAAATGCAACCAAGAGACTGATGAGGCGGGTCTTTGGGTAAATCGTTTTTTTGAGACGTGGTCAAAGATTGTTGCAGCAGCTCACTCCCGGGTTTCCAGAATGACGGTAGGATCAGGATCCTCAGAGGAGGCAAATTTTGCATTCTCCCCAGTTACACCAGAGGCTCAGAAAGAGTCGATGATCCGAGATGTTCAGTCTTGTATGACACAGATTTTAGGGAAGACTCCTTCAGAAGGGGGGTATAACTACGCAAACCCTCCAGAGTGTTATAAATTATTGCAAAAAACAGTGGTTCTTTGGGTTCATGAAAAAAAGGAGCCTCAAGAGATCCTCCAACGTTGTCCTGGGGTGATGACGTTATTACAACCTATTATTGAAGAACAGAAGAATTCTCCTGAGTTTTGGGATAAGTTTGGGGCGGTTGTTGTTGCCGCTGTTGCGCGCGATCCTACGCAGTTTTTTTCTATTCCAATCCCGCCTTTATTGCAATCTGTAGATGATCAGCTCAAAAAAAAGGAGCAACATACATTTTGGAAAAGGATCTTTGCTCCAGTTATTGCTTCTATTGTTGAGAACGATATAGGTGCTTTTTTTGAACAGTTGGGTTTTGGATTTTCTTTCTTCATAGAAAATAGGCCGTTTTTAGATCGTTTACAGCCTGTTATTGACTCTATTTTGATGAATGATCAAAAGCGTTTTTTTGGTCTCTTGAGTCCGATCGCAAAAGATCTTTTACAGGAGGAGATAGAAAGGATCAACCTAGAACAAAAAGAGGGGGTGTCGTACGCGCCATCCAAAAGAGAACGGCTGGCTTTGTGTTCAACCGATTCTGGAAATGATGTGTTTTTTGAGATTTTGAGTCCTGGGGTTCTTTTGTTAGCAGATCTCCTTTCTCAACCAAATGGAAGGGTGTTAACTCGACAGATTCAGGAGACTTACTCTCTCAACGACAAGGATGCATTTTTCAACCTATTGAATCCTCAGGTTTATAGGGTAATAGAATCTCGTCTGCTAACGAAAGAAGGAGCACAATCCAAAGGAAAAGGAGTATCTAGCGAGGATTGGAAAGCCTCTCAATGGTATATCCGAATTGCTTTTGCTGCGTCTTCTATAACGATGATGTGGCGGTTGAAAGAGGGTATGGTCAAGAACATTGTCAAAAAGCAATTTGCGAGATACCGACCCATTTCTCCCTGTTTTGACCAAAGTAGTCCATTGACTCTGTCCGAGGGAGGTGATCCAGATACTGTACCGAATCCTCCTCTAGAGAGGACTGTGGAGTACGAACATTCTTCAAGCAGCGAGATCGTCATACAGCGCCCAGGTTCTATGAATTGACCGAGGTTCAGAAAAATGGTATGAGTAGGGGATGGCGAAGAAATATGATGAAAGTACCGTTTTATCTTTAGATCCATTGGCTCACATCCGTCTGAGATCGGGGATGTATATTGGGAGGCTGGGGGATGGATCTCATCCGGATGATGGGATCTACGTGATGATCAAAGAGGTAGTCGATAATGCCATCGATGAATTCATCATGGGCTATGGAAAAAAAATTGAAGTCTTTCTCGATGAGAAAGCTTCGGTTGTCCAAGTGCGCGACTTTGGAAGGGGCATTCCTCTTGGTAAAGTAGTCGATTGTGTGAGTAAAATCAACACAGGGGCCAAATACAACGACGATGTGTTCCAGTTTTCAGTTGGCTTAAACGGCGTTGGCACAAAAGCGGTCAATGCTCTTTCTTCAAAGTTTGTCGTGAGAAGTGTTCGGGAGGGAGAATTTGTTGAAGCTCACTTTTCAAAAGGGGTCCTTAAAGATAAGAAAAAGGGGAAATCAAAAGAAGAGGATGGCACATTCATCGAGTTCATCCCAGATACTGAGATTTTTAAGAAGTTTAAGTTTCAAAAAGAATTCATCACTAAAAGATTGTGGCATTATGCCTACCTTAACACGGGTCTTACTCTTCTTTTTAATGGAGAGGAGATTTTCTCCAAAAATGGGCTCTTGGATCTTTTAAATGCTGAAGTGAAAGAAGATCGTCTCTATGAACCTCTCCATTATCGAGGTAAACATCTGGAGTTTGCCTTTCTCCATTCGTCCAGTTTTGGGGAGACCTATTTTTCGTTTGTCAATGGACAGTATACCCAAGATGGAGGAACGCACCTGTCGGCGTTTCGAGAGGGGATTTTAAAAGGGGTCAATGAGTATGCAAAAAAGAACTTTCAGGGTGTCGATGTCCGAGAAGGGATTGTGGGAGCAGTTCTTGTTAAGGTGAAAGACCCTGTTTTTGAATCGCAGACGAAAAATAAGCTCTCCAACGGAGAGATTCGGACAGACATTGTCCAACAGGTGAAAGAAGCGGTTCAAAATCTTCTCTATAAAAATGAGGAGACGGGAAAGAAAATCATCGATCGAATTCTCTTTAATGAGAAGCTCCGAAAAGAGCTCGCGGCGGTCAAAAAAGAGGCGAAGGAAAAACAAAAGAAAATTTCTTTTAAGATTCCGAAATTGCGCGATTCGAAATGCCATCTAGGAGATGGCTCCAAAGAAGGGGCTCAATCGATGATTTTTATCACAGAAGGAGATTCCGCGTCCTCTTCTATTGTGATGTCGAGAAACCCTTCTACCCAGGCGGTTTTCTCTCTCAGAGGAAAGCCGATGAATGTGCATGGGATGAAGCTTGAGTTCCTCTATAAAAATGAGGAAATGTACAACCTGATGTCGTCTCTCAACGTCGAAGAGGACGTAGCGAATCTGCGCTATGCCAAAATCATTTTAGCAACCGATGCGGATGTCGATGGGATGCATATTCGGAATCTGCTCATCACTTTCTTTTTGACCTACTTTGAGTCTTTAGTGATGAATGGACACCTCCATATTTTAGAAACTCCTTTGTTTAAAGTGAGAAATAAAGAAAAAACAATTTATTGTTATTCAGAAGATGAAAAAGAGGCAGCAATTGCTCATCTTAAGAGGGGGCATGAAGTGACGCGATTTAAGGGGCTAGGAGAGATTTCTCCAGAGGAGTTCGCTCCATTTATCGGTGATGAGATGCGCCTGATTCCTGTTCTTGTCCAAAATTTTTCCGATATTAAGCCAACTCTTGAATTCTATATGGGAAAAAATACTCCCTTAAGAAAGCAATTCATTATGCAAAATCTGGTGGCTCTCGATGGATGATTTAAAAGCACAGATGAAGGATTATTTCCTCCAATATGCTTCCTATGTGGTCTTGGATCGGGCGATCCCTCATATTGTCGATGGATTAAAACCGGTGCAACGGCGCATTTTAGAGATTCTCTTTCGGCAAACAGATGAGAAATTCCACAAGGTGGCGAATATGGTGGGGCAGGCGATGCAGCTCCATCCTCATGGCGATGCGCCGATTTACGAAGCCTTGGTGAATTTGGCAAATAAGGGGTTTCTTCTCGATCGGCAAGGAAACTTTGGAAATATCTACACAGGAGACCCATCAGCTGCTGCCCGCTATATCGAAACGCGTCTATCTTCTCTTGCAAGAGAGGTTTTGTTCAATCCAGAAATCACAGAAACCACTCCTTCTTATGATGGAAGAAACCAAGAACCTGTGACCCTTCCTGCTAAAATTCCCCTCCTCTTGATGCTTGGAGCAGATGGAATAGCAGTTGGAATGTCGACTCGTATTTTTCCTCATAACTTTGCGGAACTTCTCGAGGCAGAAATCGCCTTTTTGGAAGGAAAAACATTTCGCTTATTTCCCGATTTCCCCACCGGCGGAATCATGGACAAGAGTGAATACGACAAGGGGAGAGGAAAGGTCAAATTGCGGGCTAAAATTGAGATAAAAGACCCTAAGACATTGGTGATTAAAGAGATATGTTATGGGACTACGACTGAGAGCTTAATTCGTTCCATTGATGAGGCAGCCAAAAAAGGGAAGATCAAGATTGAGTCGATCGATGATTATACGGCCAAATCAGTTGAAATTGAGATCAAGCTGCCGCGAGGACAATACGCCGAAGAGCTGTTGGATGCTCTTTATGGTTTTACTGAATGTGAAGTCACGCTCCACTCCCAAATCGTGGTGATCAAAGAAGGTCTTCCTGCTGAAATGGATGTCCATGAAGTGATTGGATATCATGCAGAGCAACTCATCCGCTTTTTGAAAAGGGAGCTCGAAATTGAAAGAGACCGTCTTTTGGAGAAGATTTTTTATAAGACTCTCGAGAGAATTTTTATTGAAAACCGTATCTACAAGAAGATTGAGACGATCAAGACATTAGAGGGGATTCACACAACTTTAGCGCAAAGTTTTAAACCCTACCTGAAGAAGCTTCTGAGGGAGCCGACGGAAGAAGATCGGGATCGACTCTTGCAGATTCCCATTCGGCGGATTTCTCAGTTCGATATCGACAAGAATAAAGAGGAGATTTCTCTTCTTCAAGAATCTCTGGATAAAGTGGAAAAAAGGCTCAAGAACGTCAAGAAATATGCAATTGATTATCTCAAGAAGCTGATCGAAAAATACAAAGATACATTTCCTCGGAAAACAAAATTCAAGGCGATTGAAGAAATTGATCGGCGCTCCATTGAAACAAAAGAGATCAAGGTAGGCTATGACCTGGCCTCTGGATTTGTTGGAACGAAGGTGACGGGGAAAGATTCTCTTCCATGCACCAATTTCGACAAGCTTCTTCTATTGAGCAAAGATGGTGTTTATAGAGCGATTGCAATCCCTGAGAAACAGTTTATCGAAAAGATTTGTTTTGTGGGAGTAGCCGACAAGAAAACGGTCTTCACGGCGGTCTATAAGGATGAAAAAGGATTTCTTTGGGGAAAGCGATTTGTTGTCGACAAATTCATTTTGGAAAAAGGATACCGCTACATCGATGAAAAAGGGGAGTTGCAATTTTTTTCTCATAAGAGCGACGGAGAAATTGAGATTAAGATGAAAGGGGAAAAGAAGGTGAAGAAGATCTCCTTTGGAGAGATCCCCCTCATGGGAGCTCAAACGCGCGGGATCCGGTTGAGTGAAGAGAAGGCTAGCGTAATGAAGGGACGTGTAGTCAATGTTTAATTCTTGGATTCTCTCTTCTCTGGTCGTGGTCATTCCGACTGTTTTAGTTTGTCTTCTGATTCTTTGGATTGTTCGCAAAAAGGTCTCGACGAAGAAACTGCAAAAACATCACGATGTGGCCGGTTTTACATTCAGTATTGTGGGTGTTCTCTACAGTGTGATTTTGGGATTTACAGTGATCAATGTCCAGCAACGGTACAATGCAGCAGAAGAGTCAATTCACACCGAGGCGACGATGCTGATCGACTTGAGTCGCGATGCGCGGATTTTCCCAGAAGAGAATCGAGCTGAGATCCAGTCCCTTTTAAAAGAGTACATCATCTACGTTATCCGGGAAGAGTGGGGATCTATCGATATCCATTTGAAGGCCCAAGATTTATTTCGACGGATTTGGGACGCTTATTACCGGATCGATCTCTCGAGTGAAAAAATCGCCCTCTGGTACCAAGCTTCGATTGAAAAGCTCGACAGGTTGATGAATGCTCGTCTATCTCGTGAATACAGCTCTTGGGATCGGTTAAGTAACATGATGTGGAGTCTTCTCATCATCGGCGCTTTAATTACAGTGGGCTTTATGTTCTTTTTTGGTCTGGACGATATGAGAATGCAGATGCTCATGACAGCGCTCCTTTCTGGCTATCTGTCATTCATGCTCTTTCTGGTCTTTACTTTGGATCATGTCTTTTTGGAACCAGAAGGTGTTAAGCCTATAGCTTTTGAGAAGATTCTCCCGTTGTTTCTATAGATCGAAAATGAATAAGCAGGAAATCGCTAATATTTTAGAAGAGGTGGCAAGTCTCCTGGAACTTAAAGGAGAAGATCCATTTCGGATTCGCGCCTATCGAGGCGGTGCGAGAGCTGTTCTCAATCTAGATGAAGATCTACGGCAGCTTATTCGAGAGGAGAGATTGACCGAGATCACGGGGATTGGCGATCATCTAGCCCAAGTGATTACGTTTTTGTCTGAAGGGAAAAAGTGGCCTCTTTATGAAGAGCTCAAAAAAGAGATCCCGAAAGGGCTCTTGGAAATGATGCAACTCCAAGGATTGGGGCCCAAGAAGGTGAAGGCCCTTTACGATAAACTGCACATTCGTTCAATAGCAGATCTCAAGAAAGCGCTTCAGAAAGGGAAGTTAGCGCATTTAAGGGGATTTGGGAAGAAAACCGAAGAGAAGCTTCTCCATGCGATGAAACTGCGAGAAAAAGGGACTGGGAGGATTCTTTGGTGGGATGCTTGGGAAATGGCTTGGCCTCTGTTAGACAGGCTCAAAAAATCAAAAGGAGTTCAAAAAGCCGAGATTTGTGGGAGCCTGAGACGAAAGTTAGAAACCGTAGGCGATCTCGATTTTTTGGTGGCAGCAGAACCTATAGATTGGGTTATGAAGACATTCCTTGGATGGGGAGAGGAAGTTCTTGCCCGAGGAGAGACCAAAGCGAGCATTCGATTGCTCTCAGGAATGCAGGTCGATTTACGGGTGGTGACTTTAGACCAATTTCCTTTTGCCCTTCACCATTTTACTGGATCGAAAGAACACAACATCAAGATCAGAACCCATACCCTAAAACGAGGATGGTCACTGAGTGAATATGGATTAGAACCTTTGAGGAAGGGAAAGAAAGCGCCTCCTATTCAGAGCGAAAAAGATCTCTACGAAGCAATCGGTCTTTCCTATGTCCCTCCAGAGTTAAGAGAAGATCGAGGAGAGATCGAGGCGGCGGCAAAAGGAAAAATACCTCGGCTCATTGAAGAGAGGGAAATTCAAGGGACTCTGCACAATCATACGACTGCTTCTGATGGTCGGAACACCTTGCGGGAGATGGTGGCAAAAGGAGAAGCTCTCGGGTGGAGTTATCTCGGAATTTCAGACCACTCCCAGTCGAGTGTGCAAGCTAATGGTCTTTCAGAAGAAAGACTCTATGAGCAAGTGGAAATGATTCGACGGCTCAATAGAACAAAAGATTGGAAAATCCATGTTTTGGCAGGGAGTGAATGTGATATTCTTCCCAACGGCAAGCTCGATTATTCCGATTCTGTCTTGAGACAGCTCGATTTTGTGATTGCTTCAGTTCATTCCTCTCTGGGCCAAGATGAGAAGACGATCACGAAAAGGATCATCCGGGCGCTTGAAAACCCTTACGTGTCTATCCTAGGTCATTTGACCTCCCGCATTCTTTTAGAGAGAGATCCTACCAAGGTGAATGTGAAGAAGGTGGTTGATGCGGCGATTGCGAATCGTAAGATCATCGAACTCAATGGTCATCCCAAGCGACTTGATATGGATTGGCGATACTGGAAGGAGGCGGCAGAAAGGGGGCTCCTTTGCTGTATCAATTGCGATGCACATGCAGTCGGAGATCTTGAATTTGTCCGTGCGGGAGTCAATGTGGCAAGGAAGGGGTGGCTGACAAAAGAAGCTGTTGTCAACACCTTTCCTTTAAAGAAGCTTCTACCATTTATCAGAAAAAATCATAACTATTCAGATACCTCCGACGAAGAAGGGGGTATCTAAATCAGGACGCTTGCAAAGTCGGTTCTATCTCTGTTTGAAGTTGTTTATCAGACACAACGCCAGTGCCTCTAAGGCTGCCATAATGACGATGTTTTCAATAAAGACGACCGCCAGTCCGTTTGGCTTATGATTTTGATCTATAGCCTTAGCTTGCTCTTCGGTCTTTGGGGTGATCCTTGTATATTCTTCCCACCGTTTTTTTATGACGAGTGCTTCGTTTTGCAATGCCCGTCCGATCTGGGCAACATTGGATACGAACGAACTATTCTTAATCTGGTCCAAGGAAGGAATCATAATATCTCCTGTGAATAAAGGAACTGAGATTATGGTAGAAAAAGGTTTATTTGTCAAAAAATTGCAGAGGCCTTCGCAACGAAACTTTTCTCCATGTCTTTTCAAAAAGGCGAGCAAGAGCTCCGTTAGCCATGACGTTAGAGCAGGTAACAAGGGGGTCGAGAACCACATTCAAAGCGAGGATAATCGCTACCATTTCTGGAGTAAAATGAAGATAAGATTCGTAGATGGGAAGCATGATGAAGATGGCTCCTCCTAAAACAGCCGCTGTGGCAAAGCGAGCGAGGACAAACACAGAACTGAAGAGGGCCCAGGTGATAAATTCTGGAGGATGTCCATTGAATTGAGTGTAGAGCAAGAAGCAAAAAAACGAATTTATGATGCAATCGCCGATTTGCTGGATGTTGGTTGTCGCTGGAATGATTGCTTTGGCAAGCTCGGGGTTATTTAAGTTTTTTGCAGTCCCTTCGATAGTCCAGGGCATAGTGGATAGGCTGCAGCCAGAGCTAAAGGCCATGCCTGTTGCAGGGAGGAGATGGCGGATCCGTTGCCAAAAAGGAGGCGAAGAGGGTCCGTACCCAGCAAAAAAGAGAAGGGCAATATAAAGAACTAAAATCACAATCAGAAGAGCTGATACATCGGCGTACTGAGAAAGGATTTGTTCGATGAGCTCTGTTTTGTACATCCGCGCGACAAATCCAAGAATGAATAAGGGGATGAGTCGAGAGAAAAAACGGGTCAAAATAGCCTCTGCAATTTGTTTAGCTCTTTCGATGTGTGAAGAAAATTGAGGAAAGAGCAGAGTCGTGATTAGCCCTAATAAAATTCCCGCAAAAGATCCTTTGTCAGGAGCCCAGAAGCGAGGTTTGATCCAAGGCATTTTCCATAAAGGAGCAAAAGTGTCGGTTACAGGTTCAATTTGAATCGTGGGGAGCATATTGATGGCCATATGGCCCCATCCGTAGGCATACCAAACGGATAAACCATTGGAAAGTGCTTCAAAAAGAAAGAGGGTGATGATGAAGAGTGGCGCTTTTCTCTCAAAAGAACAAATAGCATGAGCGATGAAACAAGTTACCGTGAGAGGGAGCATCCAGATCAATAGATCTTTGATGAAAAGACTGAACGTATAAAGCCCCCGATGGACTATGTCTGGAAGATGGGGAGCCAAGAAAAGATAAACGGAAACGATGATAAGAATTTGGAGGCCTCTATGTCGAAGCCTCCGGAACAAGGAGTTATTTGTCATCGGTGTTTCTGACAAAAATAGCATTCCCCTCAAGACCTTCTCTGTAGGAATGGAAAATCATATTAAACCCAGCTTTTGTAAGGAACTTTTTAAGGTCAGCATAGGTTGTCATCCCCATTCGAAAAGGAAAGAGGTTTGTGTGAACATAAATGCATTTGACTGTTTTAAGAATGTGGGGGCAATTTGCCAGCACATGCAGCTCAGATCCTCTTACATCGAGACAGAGAAAGTCGACGCGGGGAATATTGTTGTCTTTGCACCAGTCATCAAGAGTTGTGCATTCAACCGTAATGCGAGGTCCTTGGTAATGAGTTTTCATTTCTTCGGAAGGTTTTAATAAGGAACTTACTGCCTCAAAAGCGTCGTTGTCTCCCTTTGATCCATAGCAAAGATAGAAAAATGCATTTCCTGAATAACTATTGAGTGCGAGATTATAGGTGTAAATATTTTCCCATTTTGCTGTTTTTACCGCTAGGATTTCAAAGGCATGAGGATTTGGTTCAAAAGAGATCACCTTCCCATTTGGGAATCTACGGGCAAGATCCATTGTCTCATCTCCATACAGACCTCCTGCGTGTACAATCACAGGATCATTTGGAAGAAACCAAGAGATCAGCTCAAATGGCCGGTGCCGAAATTCTTCAAAACGACCTTCAAATTTTTCAGGAAATTGCTCTCCGCCATAGATAGAAAGAGTAGCCAGGAGAAAGAACAGAACAAGACGCATAAACACATACCTCTTTTTTAAAGTGGAGCGGGAGTATATCGATTGACGTAAGGGAATGCAATAGATTTTTGCAACTTGATTTGGCTTCGTTGCGCAATTCCTCGTGAAGCATCTAGGACGCTAGGTCCTGGCTGATTTATCCGGCTACCTTGTAACTTTTGGGCATCCCAAGTTCCGTCATCCGATTCAATACATCCAGTTTTATCGTTACTTCCGTGGCTTGGGTGGGTTCTTTGCGAGATGCAAGCCGATCTCCCAATATCATTTTGTAACGAAACATCAAGGTCTCTATTCGGGATCTCCGGTGATAACCGATCTCTTGTTTCCAGCATGACCTACCCTCGTCACGAAGTTCTTGTATTCTTGCAATAGCACGGTCTCGCTCTTGCAGCGCTGCTATAGGTACGCCTCGTTGTAACTTCGCATTCTTGTCTGGAGGAATCACTTGTTTTCCACCACGATCGTGCACAGCCTCGCGACAATCAACCGTATCGTAAGCCCCATCTCCAATTACATCGCCGAGAGAAGTCCCGTCCAATACTGCCAT
>DAIDIZ010000052.1 GCA_027451585.1 Chlamydiota bacterium | reverse complement strand
CCGATAGAGCGGTTATGGAAAGTGTTTAGGGAGAGAACGTTATACAATCGTTTTTTTGAGACGTGTGGGGATTTTTTTGCGGAGGTGCGAGGATTTTTTGCAGACAAAGTGCCTAACATCCGATCACTTTTGCGGGAGAGGTCAATGACAATTTCCAAGCAATAAAGTTAAATCCGATTAAAGTCGGCTAAAACCCCTTCTTGGGCATCTTTGGAGTGGAACGAGTATATAATATACCCCCTTCCTCGTCAGCGGAGAGAAAGGGGGTCTGACTTATTCATTTAAGCCGATTTGTTTGAAGCGAAGGGGTTTTGGAGTTTGAAGAATCCTGAATAGAATCCCACGCCCAATGCTAGCGATGTAATTAAGGATATTTTGTTATCTCTGACAAAATCAACGGTATTCTGAATACCTGAGGATATCCGTTCTGAGACCTTCTGGGTGACTAAAAAAGGAATCCCTCCAGCCGATGCCAATAGGCTAGCCGTTGGGATTGGATGTTTAGCGATCATGGACAATGCTTTGGATGAAAAATGTCCAGATTGAGCAACTGATAAAATAGCCATCCCAATTCCTGCAGATCCCAACACAATCCCAGCAAAGAGAGCCGCCGTTCGAACAGTCTGAGCGGTTACGTAAAATGTGGGATTACTTGCGCTCACTGGATCCCCAGTCGTGACCTCAGGATCCGTTTTGGTCGTATCGGGGTTGGTCGTATCGCGCGGAGAAAGTGTTGGTTTACGGAAAAAATCTTGCATCTCCTCGAAGGGATCCTTTTTTAGTGGAGCGCTTCCTCTGGAGGTGTGGATTGATGTTGTCATAAATTACCTTTTTTTATTGTTTTTTTATAACATTATACTGCATTTTGTGTTCTTGCGCAATTAATAATCTATTATTTATAGTTTTTTTATTTGCCGAGGATCATGGCGAGTCCGGTGGTGCAAAGGGCTGTAGCAAAAATTTTCTTGATCAATCCGGGATGGAGAGAATGGGCCAGTTTACAGCCTAGAGAGGTTGTCGCAAGAGATCCAAGTCCAATGAGAAGAAAGGCGGGGATTTGGATATAACCGAGGGTAAACGGGATCCCTGTAGGCTCTTTTGCTAGGTAAAGGTAGGCAAGTGATCCGACAAAGGCGGTAGCGAGCGTTCCTGCGGATGAGCTGGCCACGGTACGGGGGAGTGGGACTTGGTAGGCGAGAAGGAGAGGGACCATGAAAATCCCCCCCCCCACCCCTAATAGACTGGACAAGGCCCCGATCATTAGGCCAAAAAGCAGCAGAGATCGGTTAGGGTGAGGAGCTATATACAGATCTGGTCTCTTGGGGGCGAAAAAATAGACTGAAAAAAGGATCGACATCCCGCCAAAAAGAATTTCAAGAGCGCGGCTCGATAGATAGCGGGAGAGAAATGCTCCTGCTAAACAACCGACAATAAGTCCGGGAACGATCTGTTTTAAAACCGAGAAATCGATCGCTTTTTTCTTGTAATGCGACCAAGAAGATCCAGAAGATGTGATCGTTGTTGCTGCTAAAGCCGTTGCAATACATGTATGCATTAAAAATGGGGCTGGAAATTCATAGAATTGGAACAGGTAATACATGGCGGGAACGGTGATTACACCGCCACCCACTCCCAATAAACCAGCGAGAACCCCAGTGATTAGCCCGATGATGATGAGTAAAACGAACATGCAATGTGGTTATAGCTGGAAAGAGGGTGAGCGTCAATTTTTTTCTGATAAATTATGACCGTTGGTATTAGAGAGAGTTGTGTCGATCAAAGAGACCATCTTTGTACTTCCTTTAAGAAGATCTTCCGCCAGAGAGTCTGTAAGGTTCGCCCATTTTTCGGGAATGTATGAAGTGGCAACTGCGCCTGCCACAACGGCTGCCGCAAAAATACAAGGAATGCGATCCATACTCCGAAACAAGATGTTCAGGCATCCTCCCGCTTTTGCTCCTAATATTGCTCGAATGATTTCGGTTATTCGGGCATTTTTGGAAATCTCTTTCAGAACAACACCCGTTGCAACTCCAATAGACCAGGCTCGAAAAAGAGAGGGGAGTCGATAGATGAACCGAAATCCTGAGGCCTTTGCAATAGCCAATTTGATTTCGATCGACGATGTATCTTTCTGCTGCTGAGGAATTCCTTCCAAAAGGGATTTCGCTAAAAAGGGAATATCCTTTGTCCCAACCGTCAAAACAAGATTGGCGCTGTTGGTTTCTGAATCGTATTTTTCCGAAACAATTGCACTATCGGGAAGATCTAACGTAAACGTTGTCTCCATTTCCGGTATACCTCGCATTTTTGAAGAAAAAGAATAAAAAAATGGTTTTTTTTCCTCAAACAAATTCAAAAAATTCGATTCATTTTTATTCATTATAACATGCTCTTTTTCAGTCTGTTGTGTTTTTATTAAAGTTTTAAGTTGTTGATTTCTATTGAGATGTATTTTTGTGATTGTTTTTTCGTGATTTTTTCTTTTTTTTCGGTATTTCTGATTTTTAAAAAATTGCCTCCAGAATATGTTTTGGGGTCATTTTTTGTTTTTGTTTGTTTTTTGTTTTTAGACAGAATTGTTTTTGTATGTTTGTAATTATTTATAAAAATAAGTATATTTAGAATTGTAGAGCGGATAAGGAGAGCGGGAGTTCCCGCCAAAAGACAAGGTTTCGCCCCCTTAGCAAGAGCTAAGGCAGAGAGATGAAATCTGGTGAAAGAAAGTTCCGCCGCTTTTCACCATAAGGAGGAAAAAATGGTAAAACGAAGAAAAAAAGCTGCTAAGAAAACAGCTAGAAAAACAACAAGCAAGAAAAAAACTCTCAAGTCAAAAGCTCGTAAAGCTCATAAAAAAACAGCGAAAAGAAGAAAAGCAACAAAACGCCGAACACGCAAGACTTCTGCTGCTTCTTCAATCATGGCTCAAGAGTAATTCTCTTTTTCGGAAGCTGCCTCTTGCTGAGAGGCTTCCCTGTTTTTTTCAACTGTTTACTTAAGATCGAGCAAGACCTCAAGGTTTGCTCGATTTTTTTTAGAAAGGAATCGCAATCGCGAAAGACTTTTCCCCCGGAAGCATGGATTGAGCGGCAAAAGCCCCTAATGTAAAAAGGGTTGCGTCGTACCATGTATGGACGGCGACCGATTCTTGGAGTGAATGGGTTTTACTTGTTAACCACCCGGCATAGATCCCAAAGCAAGTGATGAGAGGGATCGAAAAGCTGTAGTAGCGCCAATGCTCGGTTTTGTCAAGGGCTTGTGCATTCGGGATGTGAGCTGCGCCAAAGGCAAGTGATGAGAGGATGATACCGGTCCACGGATTGGTCGCTTCTGCAATCGCCGATTGGAAATAACCGCGAAATAAGGCTTCTTCTCCGATTCCGACAGGGAGTGCGAGAAAGGGCATCTTTTTTTGAGGGGAAAAATGGTGGTGGATCACAGCTTCTTTATTGGAGAAAGCAAAATAGGCGACTGCTCCTGCAGCAGTTAGCCCACCAAGGATACCACCCCACACCTCTGGTTTTTTCAAGACGCTCCATCGAAAGGGGGCTGTGGCTAGAGTAGCTAGAGAGTCGGTCGGCATGGGGTACGAGTAATGAGAAAGTCCGTTGTAGAAACGAGCATCTCGATAGGCGGCGTACACATTGTAAGAACTGCAGATGTTGGAAAAAAGGAACAACCCAGGAAGGAGAATGTTTTCGTTATTTCTTCCTGCGTAGACGAGAGATCCTGTCGCAACTGCACTCCCCAGAAAAGCACCCCCTGTTCGGGGATCATCAATATAAAAATGGCCAAGGCCGGGTATGAGGGATGAGAGAACTGCTGCTAGAAAGGCATTTTTCTTGGGAGGAGTGTAAATCGGTTCCGGCGCCATCCCTTCTTGAGGAACAATGAGGGGAGCTGGATAGCTCAAGTCAAGAGAGGCGATCTCTTGAGCGACGAGGGAATAGATCACCAACTGAAGGCAGAGGAAGATTCTTTTCATAAGAAAAGTGCTCGTAAATTGTGTGGAATGAGTATATACTCGTTCCACTCCAAAATGAACCAAGAAAACCGAATTTAAAGCGTCAAATTTTCAATAAAAAATTGGGGCTAATATTAATTCAATATTGACCCCAATTTTTTATTGGAAATTTGATAGATTTAAATCGGCTTGCTTGGGCCATTTGGGAGTGGAACGAGTATATAAAGACGGATTCTTTTTTAGCAAATTGCGGTGCACATCTTCACTTGCGCGCCGCTTGAAATCTGGCGCTTTGACGCGCTTAAAAACCGATTCTTGAGGCTAGTTTTCCAACGACCTCTAGAGGGAACACCAGCAATCGGCTAAATGATCATTGACGAGACCCACTGCTTGCATGAAAGAATAGATGATTTTCGATCCCACAAAAGTCATCCCTCTTTTTTGGAGATCTTTGGAGATCTCTTGGCTTAAGGGGGAAAGGCACGGGACCTCTTTGAGGGAGGTCCATCTTGTGACAATGGGCTTACCTCTCACAAAGTTCCAAAGGTAATGGGCAAATGATCCGAATTCTTTTTGAATTTTGAGGAAAACAAGAGCGTTTTGGCGGGCGGCAAAAATTTTCAACCGGTTTCGAATGATCTTTTGGTTGTTAAGAAGAGCCTCCAATGCCTCGTCAGTCATATGGGCGACTTGAAAAGGGTCAAATTGATGGAAAGCTTCTCGATAGCCCTGTCGTTTTTTCAGGATCGTTTCCCAGCTCAAGCCCGCTTGAGCTCCCTCGAGAATGAGCATCTCGAATAAACGGTGATCGTCATGTACGGGAACGCCCCACTCCGTATCATGGTAGGCTGCGTAGAATTCTTTACCTTGGGCAGAGCCAAAACAGCGCTTCTTATTTTCTTGACCGTTCATCATCATTTAAAAACGTTTCTAGGTGATGGCGACTAAACTGATACATTTTTTCCCCTTAGATTGCCATATTCCCTTTCGAACTGTAAAGCCAATTGTCCCGATGGCTTTCTTTAGGCGTAAAAGGGGGAGCGTGCGCTCATAAGAAGGGACTTTGCGGATACTGGCATATCCGGCTAAAAACGGATCTTTATAGGGGCGACTTGTGGACCACTCCACGAAATCTTTTTCTGCAAAATCGCCATGAGCCGAAGACTTGTCGATGATGCCCTGAATCAAGTCTCTGTCCATGAGTAGGTTACCTGGTCGAAAATCACGGTGGATGACGCAGGGCCTGTCTACTTCATTTAAGAGATCAAGCAGTCGATTGTAGTACTCCCGCGCTTACGGGCGAGCAGAGATCCGATTTTATAGGCAAGGGAGTCAAAGAGGCCTTTCGGGCAAAAAACCGC
The DNA here is from genome assembly GCA_027451585.1 of Chlamydiota bacterium. GTDB lineage: Bacteria > Chlamydiota > Chlamydiia > Chlamydiales > SM23-39 > DAIDHZ01. The sequence goes on along the minus strand of DAIDIZ010000052.1, from coordinate 9,239 downwards.
CCACTTGGGATTGCCACATCCGCGCATATAAGCCACCACCGCGCATCAAGGAGGTGTGGGTCCCATCTTCGACGATTTTTCCTTGGTCAAACACCAGAATGCGATCCATACGAGACAGCGTCGAAAGACGGTGAGCAATCACGAGGGTGGTTTTGTTTTCCATGAGCTTATCTAGACTCTCTTGAATCCATTTTTCTGTGATTGAATCTAAGGAGGAAGTGGCCTCATCCAAGATGAGGAGAGGCGCTTTTTTAAGGATCGCTCGAGCCATCGCAACTCTCTGTTTTTCTCCGCCAGAGAGTTTGGTCCCCCTTTCTCCTACTTTTGCGTTGTATCCTCCGGGAATTTTCCGGATGAACTCATCACAAAAGGCAAGTCTTGCGGCCTCGATGATCTCTTCCTCTGTCGCATCGGGTTTCCCGTAGGAGATGTTTTCTCGCAATGTGCGGTGAAAGAGCAGAGGGTCTTGAGGAATCAATGCGATCTGGCTTCGCAAAGATTCTAAAGAGACCTCGGCTATATCTTGGGAGTCGATGAGGATTCTTCCTTTCTGTAACGGGAAAAAGCGGAGAATCAGGTTGGTGAAAGTTGATTTACCGGCTCCTGTAAAGCCAACCAGCCCCACTTTTTCGCCGCCTCTGATGTGGACTTGTTTATTTTCGAAGAGCTTCTTCCCTCCGTATTGAAACGAGACGTTCTCGAAAATGATTTCGCCGGTTCGGATCTTTAACTCTTTGGCTCCTGTCCGATCTCCCATATCTTGGGGATCGAGCATGACCGAATAGGCTTGTTTAGCAATCCCAACCGATTGGAAGAAGAGAGGTAAGGATCCTCCGACTGCCCACATGATGGTGGCGATGTTCCACATGGTGCCGAAGACCTGGGCCACTTCTCCTGTAGAGATTCGGGCGTGGAGCCACAAATAGACGACAAACCCGTTGATCCCTAGAAAGCAGATCGTTGCGTAGAAGAAGGAGGTGATACTGCGCATTTTTTCGACATATCTTCTCGCAAAGCAATTGGTGTCCTCTTCTTCTTTTTGGAAGGGCGTCAAGGCCTGTTTTTCGTAGCCAAAGCGGTAGAACAGGTTGACTGCAAAATTATTGGTCAGGCTATCGACGATCTTACCGAGCAGTGAGCTTCTCGCTTCCCCATGCCGATGTTCATAGAGGTCACACTTCTTGCTGAACAATAAGCAGACGCCTAAATGGGCGATGATCCAGGCAAGTAAGATCCCTGCAAGAATGGGGTTGACGAACCAAAGAAAGAGAACGCCTAAGAGCGCTGTCACAACAGAGGAAATGATAGGCCACCATAATTGCTGAAGGATCGATTCAACTTGAGTGGTCATGTCGGTGATCTTGTTTGCTAAACTTCCCGCGAATCGCTCGTTGAAATAGTGGGGTGAATGGCGCTGCACATGATCAAACATCGTCATCCGGATGTCGGCCTGAAGCTTAGGGATTGCTTTTGCCATGAGAAAGCCCATCGAGCGGGAATTGATTTCGATAAAAATAAGTAAGCAGATACTGACCAGAATTGGGCTCTGGAGCGATTCCCAAGCAAGCGCTCGGTTCCCTTCAAATGCTGTGAAAATATCGATCACCCAGCGCAAGATAAACGGCCAAAGAAGCCCATCCAAGCAATTAAGACAATCCTGGACCAAGATAGAGAAAAATCTCCACTTTTGTGGCCGCATGAATCTCCAGAAGAAGTGGGCGATTTCTCTATAGGTTACCATTCTTTCTCCGTAAGGGGCTGACTCATCGCAAGTTGTTTGATTTCAATAAAAAAGATCGGAGTTTCCTACGGACCTGTTTTCAATTGATCGAGCACTTGTGCAACAAAAGGGGAAATGGTCTCTGGCGTAAGCTCTTTAAGATCCATCCACTCATGTTCCATTTCGCCTGTTTGGTGAGAGAGTCTGGAAAGACCATCAACCAAATAAACCAGACCTATTCGATGGAATAGATAGGGCAGTCCTTCCTCATCGATGCCGCGGGTGTTCGCGGTAATATTACCGAAGAACGACATCGAATCAAAGGTCGTTCCCACTTCTTCTAAGAACTCCCGTTGAAGGGCCTCTTTGATTGTTTCTTCAGCCTCGATTCCTCCTCCGGGCAAGTCCCACTTCCCTGATAGAGGCCCCTTTTGCTGTTTGACTACAAGGAGTTTTCTATCTTCCAAAGCAATCCCATAAACACCCGTTCGAGAGATGGTCGGTGTGAGAGAAACGAGGGGCGGGGGTTTTTCAATTAAGAGCAATGGGTTGGGTTGGGTGAGGACAAAACAGTGATGAATGTGAGTAATGACTCGCTTCTGCTCGGCCCAAACAAGGCGATCTTTTGCCTCCTCGAATGGAAGCCATTCATAGGCATCATGTTCTTTAGCAGAGAGGCGGACGGTTGTCTCTTCTACAAATGCGACAAAGACCGGTACGAAGGTGATTTTGTCATGGCTTTGCATGTAGAATGTCTCAACTGCGTCTGCGGAATAGAGCAAAGAGGGCGTTAATCCAGTTTCTTCTTGGATTTCTCTTAAGGCGGCCTCCATTGCGGTTTCGCTCTCTTCAATCTTCCCTGAGATCATTTGCCATGTATGGGTAAGGTATTTCCCGCATCGCCTAATCAAGAGGTAGAAGGCCCCTTCGGGGGTCAAACGAATCACATAGGCAGAAATACAGTGGGGAGTGATAAAAGTGGTCATTGCAGAAGCTCCAGATTCACGAACAATCTCGTTTAAAGAGTAGAAAATTATGACAACATCCTGACTATTAATAAAGGTCTTTTATACCGGAAATATTCAAGAGTCGGCTTTTTAGCCGCGTCAAAGCTGGATAAATCGCTTGAACTAAGGTGAGTATTTTATTTCTTCCATACTACCCCCACCTTGTTCAAGCGATTTATCGGCAGCTTTCACGTCGGCCAAAAAGCCGAATTTAAAGCTATCAAATTTCCAATAAAAAATTGGGGTCAATATTGAATTAATATTAACCACAAATTTTTATTGAAAATTTGATGCTTTAAATTCGGTTTTTTGGGGCATCTTTGGAGTGGAACGAGTATAGTGCTCGTCTAATTTTATTCCCTATTCCGATGAGTCGTTCTTTAGGTTCATTGGAAAAGACGAAGCGGACATAGTTAGCTGCTTGTGGCCCCCAGCCTGTCATGGGTGTTGCTGCAATTTTTTCCTCGAATAACCTTTTCACCAGTATCTCAGAAGTAATCCCGAGCTCTTTTGCATTCAGCAAAAGGGACCACCCTCCGTGTGGGGGTATAACGGGAAATCCTTTTAATTCGCGGAGAAGTGTGTCTCGTCTTTCTTGCCATACCGCAACAGCTGCTTGAAGACCGTCATCTTCTGCATTGAGTGCTGCAGCAACCCCCTCCATGCTGATCCCTGTTTGACACACGACGTTGGAGATGCTCACAAGACCAATATTTTCTAAGATTTCTTGGGGACCTACTATCCAGCCCACACGCCATCCGATCATTCTTAATTCCTTAGAGGCGGAGCCAACTGTAATGGTTCTCTCTTTCATGTTGGGAAGTGAGGCTGGGTGAATCAACGGGCGATCATCGTACAGAATTCTTTCCATGGCGGCATCGTAGAGAAGCCAGGCATCTGTTTGTTTACTTAAGGCGGCGACCGCTTCCCATTCAGCATGAGTGAGTACATGACCGGTAGGCATCCCAGGACTGATCAAAATGATCCGTGTGCGGGGAGACGCTGCGGCTTTCAGGGCTTGTAGATCTAAACTCCATCCTTTCTCTGAAGGAAGAAGGGGAGCGAATACAGGAACTCCTCCGGCAATCTGGATTCGGTTAATGATCCCTGCATAAGTAGGGTCTGTGACGATCACTTCATCGCCGGTTTCCAGTAGGGCCAAGAGGCAGTTTAAAATGCCCGACATACCTCCCGCTGTGATGATGCATTCGGTACGCCAGTCATAATTCTGATGAGAGACCTGAGAAACTCTCCTGGTCGCTGCCTGTCTCAAACTGTCTAGGCCAAAGAAGGGGAGATAACTATTATTTTTATCAGCCCCAATCGCATTACGTGTGATTTCAATTGCAATCGGTGGTGGTGCGATGTCGGTATCCAAATTTTCTAAACGTAACATCTCAGGATCGTGTGTGGCATCGGCGGCATCCCCCACCCGGTCTACTCCAATCCCAGGGACCTGAGAGAGTCTCGATACTTTTGCTGTTTTAGGCATAAATCACTCCTACAAAATGGATAATGGATAGGGTAGTCTTTGGTTTTATATTTTGTCAATTTGTAGAAATTTGACAAAGTGTATAAGATTAAGGGGGGAAATGGGGATATATGGAGAAAACGGCCTTTGTCGATGTCTGGAAACGTTACGAGTCTATGGTTCAGGCGATCGTCGAGCTATTTCACCCTTTTGTTGAGGTAGCCGTTCACGATCTTGTGCAAGGGAAGATCGTTGCTATTTATCACAATATTTCTAGGAGAGATGTGGGAGATTCTTCTCCTCTCAAGGAATTGGGGGTGAGCATTGAAAAGTTCCCTTCTTATTTTGCCCCCTACTACAAGCAAAATTGGGATGGACGTCCCTTGAAATGTACCTCGATTACCTTGAGAAATGATGGGGGAGAGCCGGTTGGACTGATTTGTTTTAATGTAGATATGAGCTTTTTTCAAGATGGATATCGACTCTTGGAAACCTTTTTAAAAGTGAAGAACAGGGCAGGTCATCCGGTGGATCTGTTTGGTTCTCAATGTGAGACGCATGTGATGCAGATGATTGAGCAATATCTAGATGAAAAACAGCTTTCTTTCAATCATTTGAATCGGAATCACAAAAAAGAGCTTGTGCAAAGGTTGTTTCGGAAAGGGGCTTTTAATTTTAAAAATGCTGTTCCATTTATTTCTAATAAAATGAAATTATCTCGTGCAAGCATTTATAATTACATGAAAGAGGTATGAGATTTTTTGGGAAAAGCTTAAAGCCGTAAAGCGGTTCGCTCTTCATGCAAGGTCTTGTTTTCAACAGGAATCGGGTTGGAAAGGGGGTGGGAAGGTCGTTGTTCTGGAGGAGAGTGATACCGCACTTGTTTTCCATGAAAGGGGATCTTGGCAAATCGGCCAAGATCCAAACATGTCGTTTAGTAACACACTTCGCTGGATTCTCGATAGAGAGTCGGGTGTGATCTCTTTAGAACATTTGCGCTTGGGACCGAATGCCCCTGTTTTTCTTGTTCGCCTCGTTCCGAAGAGAAACCATTTCCTCATCTCCGGTGAGTCTCACTTATGTGGGAACGATACCTACTCGGCTCAAGTGATGTGGCATCAGTGCAGCATCCGTCTTTCCTGGCGGGTGATCGGACCTAAGAAAAACGAAGAGATCGACTATCACTATTTTTAGGGGGACGTGGAACGAGTAGAAATCTTCCAGCAGCGATGAATTTTTTGATTGTGAAAGTCAATGGGTATTGTTTTTTTCGAGATATCCAAAATGGAGCACCTCTCAAACTGGCTCTCATCAAAATCAAACTCGCGGGAATTTGTACTGAAAAAGAGGGTCCCGCCTGGGTATAGAAGATTTAAAGCTTTGGATATTAAGAAAACATAATCTTCTTGGACGTCGAACATCTTATCCATTTTCTTAGAACGGGAGATGGTTGGGGGATCAATCACAATCAGATCGTATTTTTCTCTTTCTTGCTCAAGGAATTTGAGGCAGTCCTCCCGCATAAATGAATGATTTTTGAGTGGGATTCCGTTCAACAGAAAATTTTGTTTGCCCCATTCAATGTAGGTATTCGACATGTCGACGCTCTTTGTGAAGGAAGCTCCGGCTGCTGCCGCATGAACGCTGAATGAGCAGGTATACGCAAAGAGGTTCAAAAGCCGTTTTTGAGGAGCCATCAAAGCCACCATCTTGCGCGTTTCTCTATGATCGAGAAAGAGTCCTGTGTCGAGGTAGTCCACCAGATTGACCTTGAAATGAACTCCATATTCCAAAACGGGAAAAAACTCTCTCGTCTCACCCGTTTTTTCATACTGCTCTGTTTTCTCCCTCTTGATCCTGGTTCTCCAATGGATCGATTCCTTTGGTGCATGAAAGAGGGAGAAGAGGGCCTCCAAAGCGGCATCAGCTAAGTCTGGACGGGGTTCGTCGCTTTCTCTCGTGCTTGTAAAATAATGGACTAAAAATTGGCCAGCGTAAAAATCAATGGCTAAAGGATACTCTTTAATATCCCGGTCGTAAATGCGAAAGCAGTTGGTCCTTGTTCTCTTTGCCCACTTTCTCACATGTCGGTAGTTATTTCGAATGCAGTTTTTCAGAGGAGAATTTTTGTCCTCGCCATCTGCAATCGCAGGTAAAAACAATTCATTATTCATTCAAAGGTCCGTTTTCTTAACTCATTTACGAATAGGTAGTTGAAAATATTTTTTAGACCGTGCCCCATTTCCAGTTCCGGATTTCGGGCATGTCTTGGCCATGCTTCTCGATGTAGTTCTTGTGCTCGATGAGTTTGTCTTGCATCGTTTGCTTCAAATAGGTCCCTTTGGCGCCTAAATGGGGTAGGCGATCGATTACATCTTGCACTAGATGAAAGCGGTCTAGCTTGTTCTGTACTCGAATATCAAAGGCTGTTGTGATCGTCCCCTCTTCGATGTAACCTCGGACATGGAGGTTTCGGTTAAACCGGCGGTAGGTCAATTGGTGGATTAGAGAGGGGTATCCATGGAAGCCGAAGATGATGTGCTTATCTTTTGTGAAAAGCGAATCATAATCTTTTTCGGAGAGTCCGTGCGGGTGCTGGCTTTGGGACTGGAGCTTCATTAAATCGACGACATTGACCACGCGGATTTTTAAATCAGGCAGAGCCGAGCGAAGGATTGAAACGGCTGCCAAGATTTCCAATGTGGGGGTATCTCCAGCGCAGCCCATTACGACGTCTGGTGCCCCATCCTGGTCGTTGCTAGCCCATCGCCAGATGCCAATTCCTTCTGTGCAATGGACAATCGCGGCATCCATGGTTAACCATTGTGGTAAGGGGTGTTTGCCAGCGACTACTACGTTGACGTAATGTCGGCTGCGCAGGCAGTGATCGAAGATCGACAGGAGGCAGTTGGCGTCTGCTGGCAAGTAAACGCGGACGATATCGGCTTTCTTGGTGATGACGTGATCGAGAAAGCCTGGATCTTGGTGCGTGAAGCCGTTGTGATCTTGCTGCCAGGCGTGAGACGTGAGCAGGTAATTGAGAGAGGCAATCTTCCGGCGCCAGGGCAGTTCTAGTGTCACTTTTAGCCACTTGGCGTGCTGGCTGAACATCGAATCGACGATGCGGATGAATGCTTCATAACTGTTGAATAATCCGTGCCGCCCTGTCAATAAATAACCCTCCAACCATCCCTCGCATTGGTGCTCGCTGAGCATTGAATCCACTACTTGTCCTTCACAGGAGAGGAATTCGTCATTCTCTATTTCCCGAGCATCCCATTGACGGTTAGTCGCTTCAAAGACTGCGCCTAAGAGATTGGAAAGAGCTTCGTCCGGACCGAAGATGCGGAAATTGCGCTGATCATGATTCAATTTAACTATGTCACGCAAGAATTTTCCCAGCACGATGGTAGCTTGGCCGTCAACTGCACCGGGAGCGGGCACATGCACTGCATGAATGCGAAAGTCGGGCATCTTCAAATCCTTGAGTAGGAGACCTCCGTTAGCATGGGGATTAGCACCCATCCGCCGGTTGCCCTCGGGAGCCAGTTCGGCTAATTCCGGTAATAATTTCCCATTTTGATCGAATAACTCTTCTGCCTTGTAACTCTTCATCCAACTTTCGAGTAGTTTTACGTGATCCGGATGTTTGGCATTTACTAAGATCGGCACTTGATGAGATCGGAATGTCCCCTCAATCTGCAATCCATCGACCTCTTTAGGGCCTGTCCATCCTTTTGGAGATCTGAGGACGATCATAGGCCAACGAGGCCTGGTTGGATCATTCTTATTCCGTGCATGGGTTTGGATTTGTTGGATCTCTTCGATAGCCTTGTCCAAAGCACCCGCCATAAGCTGGTGCATCTCTTCCGGTTCGCTCCCTTCTACGAAATAAGGCGACCAGCCGCATCCCTTAAAAAACTGTTCCAATTCCTCGGGCTCGATGCGGGACAAAATGGTCGGATTGCTGATCTTGTATCCATTGAGGTGCAAAATAGGGAGCACAGCTCCATCGGTAATGGGGTCGAGGAATTTATTGGAATGCCAGGAGGTTGCTAAAGGCCCCGTTTCAGCTTCACCATCCCCGATGACGCAAGCAGTGATCAGTTCCGGATTGTCGAAAACAGCTCCAAAGGCGTGGCTGAGAGAATACCCTAGCTCTCCTCCTTCATGGATGGATCCAGGCGTTGTGGGTGCGACGTGGCTTGAAATTCCACCCGGCCACGAAAATTGCGTGAACAGCTTTTTCATTCCGGCCTCATCCTGGCTGATATCTGGGTAAATCTCACTGTAAGATCCTTCAAGATAAGTATTGCCCACAAGCGCAGGGCCGCCATGGCCGGGACCTGCAATGTAGATCATATTCAAGTCGTATTTTTTGATGACCCGATTCAAATGGACGTAGATAAAGTTCTGCCCAGGAGTAGTTCCCCAGTGTCCAACAACCAGCGGCTTCACATGAGAGAGCTGCAGGGGAACTTTAAGGAGTGGATTGTCATAGAGATAAATCTGACCGACTGACAGGTAGTTCGCAGCACGCCAGTAAGCGTGCATCTTATGAAGCAGTTCTTGAGATAATGGTTTTTTGTTCATGATCCGATTTTTTTTAGTACTTTTTTGGCGATCATCCATTCTTCATCTGTGTGCATCACACGGACTGTAACACGACCTGAAGAAATAATTCTCTTATTGTCCTCATTCCATTTTTTTTCTATTTCAACTCCTAGGAAGTCTAGCCCATCGCAAATCTTGGCGCGTATAACCGGTGCATTCTCGCCAATGCCGCCAGCAAATACAAGAGTATCCAGCCCTCCCAAGCTGGCAGCAAATGCGCCGATCCATTTCTTGACTTGATAGCAAAATAGGGAGATTGCTTCAGCTGCACGGATATCTTCTTTTTCTTTCTGGAGTAAGTCATGCATATCGGAACTGGTCTCTGAAATACCGAGCAGTCCAGACTCGAAATTGACCATCTTATTCATCTCCTTTGCGTCGAATCCTTCGGTGGTTGCTAAATATAGAAATAGGCCCGGATCCAGAT
>DAIDIZ010000051.1 GCA_027451585.1 Chlamydiota bacterium | reverse complement strand
AGAAAACCGAATTTAAAGCATCAAATTTTCAATAAAAAATTGGGGTTAATATTAATTCAATATTGACCCCAATTTTTTATTGGAAATTTGATAGCTTTAAATCGGCTTGCTTGGGCCATTTTGGAGTGGAACGAGTATATTCGTACTCCCAGTTGTTAGGAGCAGATCAAGTGGTCCCGTCTAAAAGGGGTGCACACCAAAGAGCTCCTCCTAAGCAACTTACGAAGAAGTTAGTCAGGGAAAGCACACACACATTGAAAAAAACAAATTAATAAATTAAAATAATTGTAAAACAATGTTTTTTAATGATAAAAACGAATCCAAAAAAACAATTACAATCTCAAGGAATTCACTACTTTAGACCGTCTCTTGATCACCATCTCCAGCCCGGAGTATCAGGGGCTATTTGCGCAATTAAAGCCTTAGGAGAATTATTCCCACCTCAAATCCAATCAAACCGTACAAAAACCGGCAATTTGTCACTGAGAGATGCAGTGAATAAGGTGCGAGCGGGATCTTTTTATGAGTTTGTCGATATGTTGAGTGAAGAGGAAAAAGCTGTGTTCGACTCATTATCACAAAACGACATATGGGTTGTTTTCGAAAAGATAAAAAGCCCTGAATTTCTTGGCATTCAAGCGCATTTCTGGGCATCAAAAGACGCTCCTATCGACGAGAAAAAAATCCAACGGGCCCATGAAACGGTCAGTCGAATAATAGAAGAAGCTGCTATTCATGGTTTGACTCGTTTTATCCTGGTAAGAGCAGACAGCTATAATGCAACTCGATTATGGCATACCGATGGATTCTATGAACCAATTCAACCAAACGAAACAGACCCTGAATTGAGACTTGTTTGGGCCATCAAAGGTGATACGACTGAATTTATCGTTCTAACAGAAGAGGAACGCCGCAAACTTGCTGCAGACGGAATTGACAGAAAATCTATGGGGCCAGAAATCGAAAGGATTGCACAAAATGATCCAGCTAGAATAGGAAAAGGAAATCGCTACGATATTTCTATATTTAGCACAAAGACAATCCATTGCAAGCCTTCTCATCAAGGTCCTGATCGCACAATATTATCCATTTTTGGTGATAAAATCCCCCGGTAGAGGAGCTGTAACATCGATGAGTTCCCCTCGAAAGAGGAAGCGAAGGCGGTGGGCATGCAAGAGAGGTCGACTAGCGTGGATTTTAGACTTGTAGTGGCTCGCATACTGCCTGTCAAGGATGATCGGATGACCCATCTCGGCCATGTGAACCCGAATTTGATGGGTCCTTCCGGTGTAGGGTTCACACGCCACAAGAGTCTCCTGTTTGCCCCGCTTCACCACTTTCCAGCGTGTGATAGCGCGAAGCCCCTTGGGAGCAGACCCCCAAATGGTTTGCCCTTGAAAGCTCCCCTTTTTAGCTAAGTAGTTATCGATCATCCCTTCTTCTTGGGTCACGATCCCGTCGACAAGGGCGAAGTATTCTTTTTCGATTTCTCTCTTGGCAAAAAGATCCATGAGAGCATCGCGTACCGGGATCGTTTTGGCGAGGAGAAGAGCTCCTGTAGTGTCCTTATCGAGGCGATGAACAAGAAAGAGTTTGGTTTTGAATGTGTTGCGGCAGTTTTCTTCGCTGCAGACCCAGCCAGCTGGCTTATCGACGATCTGAAAGTGGTCATTCTCAAAGAGGATTTTCCAGGTGGTTGGATGTACCTCAGGAGGGAAAAACTCGACGACACTGCCCTTCTCCAGCCACACAGAACCAAATCGTTCCAAGTGCCCATTTACTTTACAGCTATTTTTCTCAAGTAAAGCGCGGACTTTTTTGCCAGAGAGGCCCGTTTTCTCTTGGAGAAAACGGGCGAGCTGTACTCTTTTTTCTACCTTGTCTCTCATTTGGAGAGGAATTCGACGAGAAGACGGACTCCATATCCAGTCGCTTTGGTCGGATTATAGTGGCGACCTTTTGACCAGAATGCAGTTCCAGCGATATCGATATGGGCCCACTTGGTCTTACCCACAAACTCGTGAAGGAAGATCGCTCCCTTGATCGAACCGGCGTCCCGTCCTCCTGAGTTGAGGAGATCCGCGATATCCGATTTGAATGCTTCTTTGTACTCTTTCCAAAGAGGAAGTCTCCATAAAAAATCGGAGCTTTTTGCAGAAGCTTCCATGAGCTGCTCAGATAGTTTATCGTCATTGGCACAAAAGCCGGCAACATGCTCTCCCAATGCGAGGATCACGTTCCCGGTTAAAGTGGCCAGATCGACCATGTAGGTCGGCCTTAAGTTTTTCTCGGCATAGGCAAGGGCATCGGCTAAAATGAGCCGTCCTTCGGCATCGGTGTTATTCACCTCAACTGTCTTCCCTGAATAGGAGCGGTAGACGTCGCCGTTTTTATAACTACGAGCATCGATCGCGTTTTCGACTGTAGGGACGAGGGCAGTGACATTCACTTTGAGGTTGAGATCGGCGATGGTACGCATGGTGGCAAGGATGGCTGCGCCCCCTGCCATATCGCATTTCATCGAGGTCATCCCTTCTGCTGTCTTGAGGGCAAGGCCTCCTGTATCATAGGTGACTCCCTTCCCGACAAGAACGATGTGTTCTTTAGAAGAGGGATTCCCTTTGTAGGCGATTTGGATCAGATAAGGATCGAGTTTAGAACCTCTGCTTACAGCGAGAATGAGGCCCATTTTCTCTTTCTCAAGCCACTTCTTATCAAAGATGGTGGTCTTGAGCTTGGAGGAACGCTTCTCAAACGAACGGGCTGTTTCGGCGAGCATGGCCGGGGTCACTTCATCGGCATTGCCGTTGACGAGATCTCTTGCCAGATAGATTCCTTCAGCTACTGCCTGGATGTGGTCGAGAAGAGGTTCGTCTTTTTTGGAGAGGCCAATCCAAGAGACTTTTTCTAGAAGAGGAGGCGCCTCTTTGAGTGTATCCCCTTTCAACTGGTTAAAGGCGTAATTGGAAAGCAATAGTCCTTCCCAAACTCCTTTGAGGACCTCTTCAGAAGGAAGTTTTTTTCCCTTAGGGGCGATCAGATGACAACTCTTGACTTTTAGTCGCTGCAGGATATGGACCGCGTGAGAATAGGACCTGCGCAAGGTCTCAGAAGTAGCCGATTCTTCTTTCCCTAGGCCGAGAAGAAGAATCCTCCCTTCTGGTGAATAGACAAGGAGTGTCTGGTCTCCCTTCCCTTTAAAATCACCAGAGAGAAAAACAGAGTCAAGGTGGCTTTTTAAAGGACCAAGGGAGGAGCCATCTACTTCACCCTCCCAAAAGGGAACGATCAGGACATCTTCAAGATCTCGCTTGTCTAGACTGGGAAGGAGTTTGTACTTCAAAATGGAACCTCGTCGTCAAAAGTGGATCCGTGGGAGCCTCCGGCAGGAGCAGAGGGAGAGGTGCCTGGGAATCCCATGTACGGGTTGAAGGACGATTCTTGGAAAGAACCAAAGGGAGCTGCTCCCGCAGGGGCTGTTGGACGAGCTTCTTGCCCTTGCGTTTGTTGTGGCTGAGATCCCCCCGGCTTACCAAATGGGCTAAACTGGAGATGAACAGCGCGCATTTCCATCGCAACTTGGGGCTTTCCCTCTTTGTCATTGAAAATCTCGGGCTTGAGCATTTCTCCGAAGACGAGAACAGCACTGCCCTTTTTAAGATGAGGAATCATATTTTTAAATTCCTCTTCCCAAATCGTGACACGCCACCAAATCGTCACATCTTGACCCCCCTTGCGAGAATTGGTCGCCACTCGCAAAGTGGTCACTTTTTTACCCGACTGGGTAAAACGGGTCTCGGGATCAGCGCCTAAATGGCCAGCGATTTGGATAAAATTCATAGAGCAGCCTCTTGATAAAAACTATTTCTAGAATAGTGGTTCTTCATAAATTCATCAATCATTTTTTATAGTTTTGACTTCCATTGTCAGAAGGAGATCCCACCTTAAAGGAAACAATCTCATCTCTAACTGCATATAAAACGATGTCATCAGGAAGGTAAAATTGCATATCGTAAGGAAGGAAGATGTGGTATTCCTTGAAGAAATCGAGAATCTTTTTCATGCCACTTTTTCGGATGATCATCGAATAAGCCCCGTAACGAGCTCCAACACGAGTAAAATTATTTCCGACAGGAATTCGCTCAGCAAAGCGCTGTGGTTCATAAGGATCAAAAGCAGGATGGAGCGCGTGACTTAAGCAAGGGATATACCGACCTCGGTCGTCTTTCGTATCTTTATCCGTAAAAAGAATATCCCATCCTTCCTTGCCAAACATCTGATCGAGCTCATCGATTCGGTCGCTAATCAAACCAATACTTTGATGCACTTGAATGTCGTCTTCCATCACCCAAATCGTTTCGTAACCAGAATCATAGGCGTCTTGCAAAATCGACAAATGGCTCAAAACGATCCCTATGGCTCCTCTCGACATGCAATGGCAATAGTAATTTTGTCCCTCCGTTTCCATGATTTCATGGAGAGCTTCTCCTCCGTTTTGGGGCAAGTACATTGTCCCCATCAAGTTTTGTTTCATGGAAGGGTGATACTGTATACCGAGAGAATTGAGCGATTCTAAAGAAAGCTCCCACCCGTTCACCGCAGAAAATCGATAGGGAACAATCCCATAGGGCTCAAGTTCTTTCAAACAACCTTCCCATTTTTCAGGACGAGGATCGAGATTGATCACGTAGATGAAATCGACGTTTCTTAATTTTGGTTGGTCGAGAGGCTTATTCTCTGCTTTCTTAAAATGCTTCTCTAAGAGTTGCGAATAGTCACTTCCAAACAAAAAAGATACGACAATTAAAGCAATACCCGACACTTTCCACATATATCCCCCTTTTGCATGGATCTGGTATACAAGATTCTCAAAAAGATGAAAACAAATTTTTACATGAAATAAACCTCCTCTCTCGAGTAGAATGATTTCTTATGGACGATTTTACTTCCATTCGAGAAGCAACCGAAAAGCGACGCACGTTTGCCATCATCAGCCACCCCGACGCGGGGAAGACAACCTTAACGGAGAAACTTCTCCTCTATTCGGGCATGATCGTAACGGCAGGGATGGTCAAAGGGCGGAAGGGAAGAAAAGCCGCCACATCCGATTGGATGGCGATGGAGCAAGAAAGGGGGATTTCGATCACCTCTTCTGCTATGCAATTTCCCTACAAAGGGACCATCATCAACGTTCTCGATACACCAGGCCACGAAGATTTCTCTGAAGATACCTATCGCACTCTCACCGCCGCCGACTGCGCCATCATGGTGATCGATGCTTCGAAAGGGGTGGAAAAGCAGACAAGGAAATTATTTGAAGTATGTCGCCTCCGAAAAATTCCCGTCCTCACCTTGATCAATAAAATGGACATGCCAGGGAGAGAGCCGCTGGATCTCATGAATGAGGTCGAAAATGTGCTGCAGATCCAATCCTACGCAATGAATTGGCCTCTGGGGACAGGAAAAGAGTTCCAAGGCGTTTTCGATCGAGAAACCAAAGAATATCTTTTCTTCACAAAAACCTCTTTTGGAGGAGCGCAAAAAGCGGAAATCACCCGTTACGATGCGTCGAGCTCCATCTGCCAGGAAAAACTCCAACCACACGTTTACAAGCAACTGCACGAAGAGTTGGATCTTCTCGAGATGGCAGGGAACGCGTTTTCTAAAGAAGCCTTTCTCCAAGGCTTAGTCACTCCGGTCTTTTTTGCTTCAGCTCTCACGAATTTTGGAATTGAACCTTTTTTTGACGCCTTCATTCATCTCGCCCCCTGTCCTCACGCTCGTTTAGCCACTCTCACCGATGGAACGGAGATCGAAGTCGATCCTATCACCACCCCTTTTAGCGGCTATGTCTTTAAGCTACAGGCAAATATGGACAAAAGACATCGCGATAGCATGGCCTTTATTCGAGTTTGTTCCGGGCGCTTTGAGCGAGATCTCATCGTAAAACACGTTCGGCTGAAGAAAGAAGTGAGACTTTCTCGTCCTCACAGCCTGGTTGCGGGGGAAAGAACCACCCTCGACGTGGCCTATCCAGGAGATATCATTGGGGTGATCAACCCTGCCCTCTTTGCCATCGGCGATACAATTTCAGTCTCTGGCGGGTTCCAATTCAAGCCCCTGCCCCAATTTCAGCCCGAGATTTTTGCCAAAATCTATCCGAAAGATGTGGGGAAACGCAAAGGATTTGATAAAGGGGTGTTGCAGCTCATTGATGAAGGGGCCATCCAGTTACTCAAACCCTATCCTGAAGGGAACGATCTGCTCTTCGCAGCCGTGGGACAGCTCCAGTTCGAGGTGATGCAATACCGATTGAGAGATGAGTATGGAGTAGAAACGATCTTCACACCCCTTCCTTATCAGTGCAGCGCCTGGGTCATCGGGGATATGAACCATTTTGCGAAACCGACCAATGCGCTCCTCGTCCAAGACCGGCAAGGACGTCCCATGGCCCTTTTTTCCAGTCCGTGGGAAAAAGAGTACTGCGCAAAGCAAAACCCAGGGCACCAGCTCGTCGACGTCAGGGTCTAGAAAAAAATGGGATTCTACTCGTTCCAGTCGAAAGGTACCCAAGAAAACCGGATTTGACACTTTAAATCGGTTTGCTTAGGGGTCTTTGGATGGAACGAGTATAAAAGCCTCCGAATCGTCCTTTTGGCAAGCGGATCGATCCTCTTTCCAAAAAATAAGAGCCCCTTTCATCCATAAAAAGATCCACAATATTCAATTATAAAAATAAAATCACCCAAAATTTATTCAAAAATATTTTTTGAATCGATCTAAATAAAGACGATATTTATAATCTTGTGAATCCAAGAAAACAGGAGTAAATTATGGATGCAATTTCTGAAAACAGAGGTTTTGAGGCAGTTCATTCAATGGTGAAAGAACTAGTTACCCACCCAGGACGCCTGCAAAGTCGCCTCATAACCCTCTCATCAGCGCTAAAGTCCACTTAGGTCTGCTAAGTAACTGAGCACTCCATTTCGGCATACTTTCTTCTTTCCACCCCAGTTTCTCGGCCAATGTTCTGACA
>DAIDIZ010000050.1 GCA_027451585.1 Chlamydiota bacterium | reverse complement strand
TCGCCGAACCTTCAGTCTCTTCGATGTCTTCGTAATTAGACAACACTTTGCCCACTCTTTAAAAATTAACTAAATGCCTAGAACGCACTTACTGCTCGTAATATATTCTTTATTAGATGGGTGAATTGGTTTAGGGTAATTAGTCCCTTTGTAACCGCCATCGTACCACCCTCGTTACTTACCTTGAAGATTGACTTAAACGTCCTAATTTCTCTCCGGCTAATTGCGGGCTCTTTCCCCTATCACCGGACACTAAAGAAAGATGGGCAAGCCATGGATACCGAAATAATTTTCGCAAAACAAAAGACGGCTAAAAGTCTTTTAGTGGTTCTTTCAAAGCAAGTAGCGGCATCAATACTTCTTCTAATTGCAAGCTTCTATCCCGTCGCGACCACTCAAAAGATTGAACTAACGTCCAACACCACCTCTGGAAGTTATTCGATTAACCTCTACAGCATTACTAGCGCTACTCAGCCAGGGAACCCGGGAGCATCGACGACATATGTCTCAAAGTCGGGCCAACTTCTCTATCCTGTAATGTTTCCTACGGTGACTCTGAATAGTCAGCTATTCACAAACCCGCCATGCGTAGCGGTATTTTTCAGATATTACTCAACTTCAAAGCAGGCGGGAGTGTCTCGATCGATACTTCCGCAACTCTTCTTCGCCGCCCACCGCCTCTACCCCTACTGTATTCAAAGAGATGTAACCGTTATTACACCACCCACCAACCCAACGAACGATACAGCGATCATTCGATACGTAATTTCGAGGCAGTTGCCCCAACCTAATCCGAGCCTCGACCCTCCATTCGCTCTGGTAGGCCTGAAGGCATTCCTGTCTTCGGGGGCGTCTCTTAGCAACCACTCCCAGACCTTACAAGAGCCCATAAAACCCCTCTCAGAACCCCCAAAAGCCGCCCCTCCAACGGCCAGCGCTAATCCCGCGCCCGAACAACCACAAACGCCTCCTTCTAGAGACCCCGTCATAGACCCAAACCAAGAAGGGGTCACTTGCGCATTGGACTCTGCTTTTGCCCTTATTCGAACAAGCCCCCACCTTACAAAGCTGCTCGAACAGATCCATCCAAACATAGTTCAGATCTACAACAATACTGAAAAAACTAACGCTACTCATATCCCCTTAAATGCCGATCGCAATAAGGTCGATCTCCTACAAAACACCCTCAAAACCAAACAGCATCACGACAGCCTTAAAAAGACATTAGCCAACCTCAAAAAAGAAGCTGAAACGCTGAAAACAGAAAAAATCGGAATAACAAAATCAATAGAAGAAGTCAATAAATCTTTAGGACCAATTAAAAATATCTTCCTTAACAAGGAAACTATTGAAAAAAAGAAAAAACTTCTAGCAACTTACAATGATCAAATAAAAAATATTGATTCAAAGCTAGAAGCCAAACAAAAGAATATAACGGAAATAGAGACTGAACTAAAGAATCTACGCAATGCGGATATAGGGGAGGTTCTATTGAAACTTTATCCAAAGATCCCATTTTTGAGATTTTCTCCCACTGAAGCTGCCGAGAAAGGGCTTTCCTTCGCGATCGACACCAAAATACAAACATTGAAAAGCTTCAAAGCGGAAACGAAGGAAGCAATCCGGCAAGCAGCCGCAGCATGGGACAAATCTAATAATCCCTCTATTGAGCAAACCATCTCGCAGGAAATTGATCAGATGTTCTCCCACAACGTGAATCGGGAAGCAGTGTGTGCAAAAATCCTCGAAAAAACCGGCAAAACTATCGATCCTGATACAATCTCGAAGATATACAACCTAAAAGCTAACGAGTTAACAATAGCAGCTGAATTGAATAATGGGGATCTAACAGACGCTCCTTGTATCTTTATCGATATCCAACGAAATCATAATGGCCAGAACAAAGACGAAACAAAACTTAGTCTGCAACCTCATCTCAACATTGGAGGAAAAAAATATCAATGCGTTGGATTTGCTCAACACATCATCAACTCTAATGCAACCGAACAAAACCTCTCCGGGGGGCATTGGGTTGCTTATGTCATCCGGCAGCACAGAGAACCTTCAAGAAAGAGCAATAAATACAACTACTTCCTCGTCGATGGCCTGAACCAACAAAAGAATCCCAATCTATCCCCCGTTTATGCTCCAATCCCCATTACAGAAGAAGAGTTTTATCAAATAGGCGAAAAGAGCGCTTCAGTAGCTCTTTACTCAAGAGTGTCTTGATTGCGGAATTTGGATGTGAAGGGATGCCCCTTCCCGGACAAATAAATAAAAAGCGCCGCCAAATTTTTCTTGAAAAGAGGGGCCAAACTGGCGCCTTAGCGCTTCGGTATAGAGAGCGGCTTGCAGGTAATAGTCATGCGCCTCCATCACCTCTTCCATGCTCTGCTGACGCGTGTCTTTTAAGGCATTCGTTTTCCAGTCGAGAAAGTAGATTTTCCCCTGAAAGACAAAGACCAGGTCGATCGATCCTTTGATGAAGTTGCCCCCCTCTGGATAGAGAAAGTCAACTTCAGGAAGTACTTGTGAGAAAGACAGATCTCGAAGACAAAAGGTGGTCTCTCCATCGGTTAGAGGATGCGAAAGAGTTTGAGAGAGAAGCGATTGGACGAGATTCGTCCAGGGGGCGAGAGAGGTATGGAGAAGCTTTTGTTCGATAAGAGGAAAAAAGAGGGCATCTTCCTTCCATTCTTTCAATGAAAAAATCTCTTCTAAAAGTTCATGAATAACCGTTCCAGTCTCCTTTCCTCTTGGTAAGGGGGAGTTCGATTCGACCGCTTCGATCTCTTTTTTTTCAGAAAGAGTGGTAAAGGATTGGACAAAAGAGGGGAGAACAGGAGCTGAATTTTTCAGCGCCGCTTTTCTCTGGACAATTTCTATACCATGCACCGCTTTCAACGGATCTGGCAAAAGGAAAGGTGTTGGAATTTCTTCGATGGAAAGACTCTTTTCTTTGGCCAATCTTTCTAAATAGGCTGCAAAGGGCCCTTCTTGCCTTTCGACGATCTCAGCGAAGAGCTCAACTGGAGATCTCTTTTTGCCCGGCTTAAAAGGAATATAGAGCCGTTTTTTAGCCCGGGTCATGGCTACGTAAAGAAGTCTCAACTTTTCTGCATTGAGTTCAGCATCTTCTTCCTCTTTTGGAGAAGCTGAAGCAAGAGAAAGCGCAAAGACAACTTCAAATTCCAACCCCTTACTGACATGAAGGGTCAAGACTTGCACAGCATCGCTTTTCTCATCTAAGCGCACCCTTGGAGCCTCTTCTTCACTTAAAAAAGACCAGTTCCTTAAAAATCGCTTGATCCCTTCAAAAGAAAATCCTTCTCTTTGCTCAAAGGCAAATAGCTCTTCAAGCACCTGCTCTGCTTCCTTCTCCAAGGGGGGTCTATTTTGAAAAAATTCGCTAAAAAAAAGGGGAAGCCCTTTTTCTGCAAGGAGATGATGGTAGTGAGAAAACGAGCTCTCAAAGGGAGCGAAAGGGCCGTCTTTTGCAAGCTCTCGAGCACTCTCATTTTCTGGCGATGCAATGGCAAAAATGAGATTGCGAAGATTTTGAAACGAGGGTGTTTCTGAGAGCTGTTCGTGGCTTCTTCCGATAGAAGGGATCCCCCTTTTTTGTAAAAAACTCATCGCTTGTTGCATTTCGTAGCGATCTTTCACAAGAATCGCGATCGATTGTGGCGCCATTTTCGAGAGAAGTTTTTCGATCTCCAAAATTGCATAAGGTAAAAAGGTCTCTTTGAAGGACGCCTCTTCATTGCCTAGGATCCAGTGGACCGCCCCTTTGTGATCTTCTTCAAAAGAAGAAAGAGAGCTGCCCGCCTGGACTGGATGATAATCGATTACCCCTGCTGTTTGTGGAAGTACTAACCATTCACGAGAAAAAAGGGTGTTAAGAGCCTCAATCATGGTGGGAGAGGAGCGGAAATTGGTATCGAGACAATAGAGATTCTCTTTTCCTAAAAATTCTTTTGCTGCGATGTAAGTGTAGACATCAGCATTCCGGAAACGGTAGATCGATTGCTTGGGATCTCCTACAAGATAAAAAGCAGACAGAGAATCACTTGTCGCCATCTTTTGAAAAATTTCCCACTGGAGCGGATCTGTATCTTGGAACTCGTCGATGATGATTGCTTGAAAACGTGTTTTAATTTGCGCGAAAAATGGTTCTTTTTTTATCGCCCGTCTCATCTCTTCTAGCATCGCATCGGGATGGAAAATCCCATTTTCTCGTTGCCATTTCTCTTCCCATTTTTTCCATTGCGTAGCTAAAACACGAAGAATTTGCTTTGGATGAAGGGCCTGTTTCATGATGGGTGAGAGCTCTTGGAAAATCCAATCAAAAAAAGGATCAGAAAAAGTCGCTTTCACTTTTTTATTTTTTGGATCCAGGAAAGAAAAAAGGGCCCCTCGATACCTGAGAAGACGTCTCCATATCAAAGGATCTTCTGGATGATCAAGACAAGAGCTGAGCGCGTCAAATTCGTCCAGAAGATCTGAAGAAAATCCTTTGTATTGAGAGGCAATCTCTTCAAACTGCGCCCTTGATCGCCTCTCCTTTTGAGTTAAGATTTTTTTTTGAAACGCTCGATGCCAAACTGAAAATGAGTCCGGGATGGTGCCCTTTTCTTTCAAAACGGCAGAGCCGAGATCATAAAGGGTTTCATATAGACCCAAAAGAATCCTGAGTTGTTCTGGGGCTATAAGAGAGGGCTCGATTCCTTTTTGTAAAAATTGAGAAAATTCGGAGCGCCTTTTTTGAGCAAGAGCCATTGGATTTTCTGGACTTGTGAGAGAAAGACAACATTCGGCTTCAAACGCAAATTCTTGGAGCATCCGAAAACAAAAACCGTGGATCGTAAAAATTTGAGCCCGATCGAATTCTTTGATTGCCCTGTCAAGAATAAACATCGCCTCTTTCGATTCAATATGAGCAATCAAATAAGGAGGTGCACCCTCTTTCTTTTTTGTGAGAATCTGAAGAGAAAACAGAAGATGGCTACGAATTCTCTGCTTGAGCTCTCGGGTAGCAGCTCTTGTAAAAGTGACGACCAACACTTTTTCAATAGAGAGACCTTCCAAGAGAAGTCGGACAAATACATGTTCAATTGCAAAAGTTTTTCCAGTTCCCGCCGAAGCTTCGAGAAGATGAGGCCCCAAAAGGGGACATTCAGCAGAGAGACAATCAAACCGTTTCATGCGATCTCCTGCGAGAAGGGTACAGATCGATAAGAGAGGAAAAACTTTCTTTTAACCAGCCCCATTTAGATGCCTCCTTCTCCCATTTCCCCGGATCGAGCATGGCTAGAATTGTCCGAGTCACCTCATCTTCATACATCAAAGACCAGTCTCCTTTTTCTTTTCGCAAAAGACGATCCGCCCAATCAGGGATCAGCGGGGAGAGAGTTTTTTCACACTGCAGAAAATAGTCGACAAAATGGGCAAGAGCCTCTTTTGGATTTTGAATTTCTTTGATTTTCCCAGTCTTTAAGAAATAGATTTTTGGACTTTGCAGAGAGATTCCTGCTACAAGCACCTCAGGCCACACCTTCAGCAAAGAACCTATTTGATCATCCCCAAAATGGAGCGCCCCATCTTCAAGAGCAAAAGGAACTTCTCCCACAATCTCAATCCCTTCACCGATTCGGAGAGGAGGGAAAGAGTCTTTAGATGAAGCCTGAAGAAGGGAGAGTGAAATCTGCTTCTTTCCCCAAACGCGGAACTGCTTTTGCCAGTCTTGCTCTTTTTCTTTGAGATCGAGGAGAAAAGCCTCTTGAAAGAGAGGCGGCAACCGGATTTGGTTGTTCGTGAGCATTTCTAAAGGCCATTTTAAACCACCCTTCAACAAAATGGCTCTCTCAGCAAAAAAAGAACGTGTGGAGAAATCTTTGGGGTAAATCCTTCTGATTTTCTCTAAATAGTATTTCCACGGATGACGGGCAAAAGCGACGAGATCTCCAAGAGGGATCGTTCGTTGAGTAGGAGCTTGCGAAGGAGGCGGGACCTGAAAGAAGAGCGAACCCGCCTCATTTTCTTGTATGAAAGGGGGCTTTACCTTTGTTTTTTCAATCGCAGGCCCCATCCTCTGCAAGAGATCCTGTACGACAAGGGAAGCAGAGAACTCTTTTCCTTCATCTGGAGAAAGATCGGCAAAGCTGATATAGAGGACTTCTTTGGGCTGCAAAATAGCTTGAAGAAAAAGATACCGATCCACTTCGGACCGATCAGGGCGCAATGAGACGTTTTCATTTAAAGAGGAAAAAGGTTCTTTCCTTGGAAAATTTTCCTCACTCATTCCAATGAGAAAAAGAGCTCGGTGGGGGGGAATAGACCCTACTTCTAAGGGAGCAAAGGAAACAGCATGCAAATGATTCATGTGGTAAGCCCCCTTTGTAGCAGAGAGAAGAGACTCGATAATCACCTCCAAAGGATAGACCCCTTCCGCGCGGGCAGTTTTAAGCTCCTTTATTCCACGTGTAAACGCCTCTCTTGCCGCAAAATCGATCTCCTGCAGACCCTCTTTTTTCAAGTATTTTTCTCCGATGCTCTCCCAACGAAAGCCCCAATCAGCTAGAGTAAAAAGAGCTGTTTTTAGAGAAATTAAGTCCGCCTCGAGCTCACTTAAGAAGGAGAGAAGTTTTTGGAGAAGACCCATCTCTCCGATTCCCACCTGATTGCGATCTGGAATGGGCGATAAAGAAATTGTCTTGATGAAAAGCTCTCGAAATCCCTCTTTCCAATCCGGAGAAAAAAAGAAGAGCTTCTCAATCCAAGAGATCCATCGATTGCGTTCTTTTTCCTCAAGATCTGGAGAAAAAAAAGGATTCTCCAACAAAGTAATGAGCTTTTCACTTGTCCAAGTTGAGACAATGAGATCGAAGATCTTGGCGAGAGCCTGATAAAAACCGCTTTGTAACCCAATCAGAGTTCCAGAAATTCGGTAAGGGATCCCTCGTTTGGAAAAAAGGTAATGAATAAGAGGGGAGAACGTTTCTAAAGTAGGCGAAAGAACAACCATTTCTGAGAAGGGAATTTTGGTACTTAACTCCACTATTTTTTCAAGGAGCGCTTCCACCTCTCGAGAAGGAGAGGCTCCGGTAAGACATAAGGAAACTGACCCATCGGGAATGAGAGGGAGAAGTTGTTTTTCAAACGAAATGATCTCCCTTTGGATCAGTCCAAGAGCCGAGGAAGGATTGATTCCTTGATACGCCGTTTCTATTTCACAGGAAAGATCGTTGAGAAGAGAAGAAGTGGCCCGCCCCAATTTCCCCCAACTTGCCAAAAGAGGAGGAGTGTCTTCAAACGATCTTTGGAGATCTTCAATTTGTCGAAGAGGCGCACCTTGATTTTTCCAAAAAAGGGCGAGTCGACTCTGCTCTCTTTCCGATCTCACATCCTCCCAAAAATGTGCGCAAGGGGAGAAGAGAAAAAAGCGGCCTTTAGGAAGAAAGAGTTTCCATGCAGTTGGAGAGAAGTGATCGAACCCAAAACAATAGAGAGATTCTTCAATCTGTTCGTCAAATGAGAAGGTAACGACTTCTTGAAAAAGCTCTTTTTGCCATCCCTCTTGAGGAGGTCCATATTCAAGATAAGAGAAGAACAGATTAGACAAATGAGAAGAGAGTTCCAATCGTCGTTTAGATGAGGATCCAAGAAAATGACTTAGTCGAAGGTCGAGAGCTCTTTTCTGTAGGGCGAGATCGATCCGACAACGCATTTCAAGAGGAGTTGGCCTACCTGCAAAAGTTGAACGAAGAAATTGATCCATCGTTTCAATCTGACACCCAACAACCCCTCTCGAACCACTTTTCTTCCCAAGGGTGATGGGGAGCCATGCAAAGAAAGAGGGATGAGGGACTACGATACGCTTTTTCTTAAGAGGGAAAAGAGGCTCTTGAAGGATCTCCTCACAAAGTCGCTCAGCAAGAAGATCAAAGCTTGAACTTAGAAAAAATTTCGCCAAACAAACTACTCCCCTGAGTCTGGCCTATTCTATACTAAAGGTTGCCATCTTCACTACCGATTCCATCTCCAGCAGACCCTGGAGAGGTTTCATCAAGCAGTCCAGATATTGAATAAGGGCTTCCGTTTCGGATTGGATTTAGCAATGCTTTCTCCAGTTCGAGCTCTTCATTGATTGGTTTGATGTTTCTTGATTCCTTGAATTTTTTTGCAGGATTCGAAGGATTTATGGGGAACATCTGTACAATGGCTCCATCTTTACCCAAAATTTGAACAAGATAATCTCGATTATAGCCTTGGGCTTCTCTCTCATTCACTCGGAGTTTTCCTCCCCGAGCGATGAACCACTCAGGAACCTCCCCAAAGGGGAGCTCCTTAGAACGACTCATCGCATCCCAATAGAGAGAGAAACAGTTGCGCCAGGAGGTCCCTGGTGTGAATTCGAATATTCGGATTCCCTGAAGATCCGATCGACTAATTGCAGGGTTTTTCGTTGGGTCATAGCCCTCTTTTGAAAAAATACCATCAGGAGGCTCATCAAGCCAAAAGGACCTAGGTCGGAAAATCCTTCTAATCACCTCAAAACCCACTTTTCTACTTTCATTTGCTCCCACGATCGCTAAGAAAGAGGCTCCGAGAGATATAAGAATCTGCGATAGATCAGGCCAAGAAAGCGAAACGTTTAGAGGCACTACTATCGATGTTTGCTTTCCGTTTGCGTTTTGACAAACAACTGTCATATTGAATGGGAATTGGCCAGGAGGAGAATTTACCGGAGCCAAATCGGCAAAATCAAGCAAGAAAACAATTTGCCAAAGTGCAGGTGCTTGCGGCGACATAATCAGTGTTCCTGTACTCGCGTCATAGTTCACGAATGACGCATCAACAGAAACATCTGAAAAAGAGACACTCTGATTATTGGGATCTGTACACTTGGAAGAATTCAATTTCACGATCTGAGTTTTCCCTGTGACTAAACTAATCGAATCAAACTGTGAGATGATGGGATTCACTTCAGAATTAACATCAAATGGCCACCTTGAGACAAGAGAGGTGTATCCATCGGTTACATTTAATAAAAAAGCCCCCTTTTTTCCTTGCCATTGATCAGGAACATTTCCTTGTAGAGAGCAAGTTGTTGGATTAAATGAAAGACCGGGAGGGAGAGGAGCTCCTAACGGAGACCCATCATCAAGGGCGAGAGAATAAGAAATCAGAGCTCCATTCCCATTGATTTTTGTAAAAAAGCCGGTACACTGAGGGATAAACTCCTGGATTGAATTGAGAAACTGTCCCGGGTATAAGTCCATCCGAGGCAATGGGTTTGTTTGCAAGATAGGAGTGTTCAATACAAACTGTTGCGTACTCTCGACGGTCTGTAGAGGAAGGGCATTCAGATTATCAACGACCTGCATAGTGACTGTCCCATCATAACGAGAAACGACTTGCGCGGAGAGAGCTTTGTTCACTTCGCTTGTAAGACCGGAAATGAACATCGTTTTTCCATCGGGGCTGATATTCACATTCGCAAGGCTATCAGACAGAGTCTTCACAAAAACGGCATTCCCATTCATTTTTAACGAAACAGATAGGGTAGAAGTGGAGGGGGTCGTTATCTGTAAATGATTAACAGAAAGGGAAGGGACTACAGAAAACTCACACGGGACCTGTTCAGAAACTCCATTACCGAGATCGATCGTGAAGAGAATCTGATAAGAGTTGTCAGAGGCCTCTTTAGGAGGATTGATCCATAAAGTTCCCCGCATGAGTGCGGAAAGATCGATCCATTCAGGGATAGGCACGCTCACACCATTCTGAGAGAAAGCAACGCTTAATATCTTTGCATTTACACTTTGCAATGATTTGGTATCGATAAAATCAATCGGGATTTGAGTGCCAATACCGACTCCAAATTGATTTTGTTTCAAGAGTGCATTAAAGGGAAGATTAGAAATCAGCTGAACATCGACAATTGAAGATTCTCCCGCACAGGCAGTGAGAGTTTGTTCATCGGAAGAAAGCGCGAGAGAACGAACAAAATCTACAGGAAGAAAGTCTTTGACAGTCATTGTGTTAGTATTGATTGCTGAGATTCCATCCATTGTTCCTATGTAGATAGCGACACCACTGCGACTGAGAACTCCATCTCGAATTTGATGACTTAAAGCGAGAGAATTTTGTATTTGGGGGGAGGATGGATCGGTCAAATCGACCTTAACGAGATACATACCGTTTGCGAAATAGAGAGTTTTTTCATCCGGGCTTAGAGCCCCCCAAGTGGCAGAACCTGAAGCAGGAATTGAGCTTAAAAACTTTCCTTGTCCATCATAGATGTTCACACCAGCAGAACCATCCAGTACGATCTGTAAAGTTCCTAAACTGTTTCGGATTATTTGATAAGCCGCTCCCTCTGAAGGCAAAGAACGAATCGGCGCCGAAAGCTCAGAAGAATTTGAAATATTTAGAGAGAAAACCCCACTCCCTCCTTTAGAAAGGAAAAGAGTGTTGCGTTGGGGAGAGATCGATAAAATCGAACCCTGAGATCTCCATCCAATCAATTTAACCGAGCTGAGATCCGCGCAATCAAAAATCTTGACCCCCTCTTCGTCAGCGACAACTAAAGTAGACTGGTCATCGAGAAAAGCCATACCCTGAGGGATTCCTGTAATATTGATCAGTGCCACAGGCTTAGATTCATTTTTGTTGAAGATTTCGATGACATCTTTTTCTGCGACCCATCGATTCCCATTAGAATCAACGAGGACGTGATAAGGCATTCCTTCAGTTCGGATGGTGGCATTGCGTTGAAGTAAGGGGACATCGAGACGAGCTTTAACCGAAAGGAGGTCTAGAATCTCGACTGTATCAGAGGCTGCAACAACGATTGTATTTGAATCAGGGAGAACAGTGAAAGTGCGTATGCTATTTGAAGGGACATCTCCGACTTGAAGACCAGAGCTCCAACCACTAGCACCTGGTTGAAAAACAGAAACTCCAGAAGCTCCTTCTACGAGGTAATAATCGGAGGAGAATTGAGAAACGGAGGAATTTCTTGTTGCATTGTAATTTGGATAAGTTCCAACAATTTCAATTTTTTCTGGGTTAAAAGGATCGATCTCTGTTGTATTTCCATTCGATAAAGGAGCAAGAAGCGTATTGGAGGAGGAAGAAGGCAACAGATTTTGAATAATTCCAGGAACGGTGACATTTGAGATGATTTGAGGAGATCCTGAAGCGAAGCTGACACAAAATACCTTAGATTGGCCACCGACTGCAACGACATTGCCCAAATTAACGAGGGCCGTAAGAGGGACCGGAGTGGTGAGAAAATTTTGGAATTGAAACGAAACTGGATCTAGCGTCAGCAAACCAGCTTGAGTCCCTGCAAGGAGTCGTCCATTGGGACCTATTGCAATCGTATTGATTCCCGACATCGGGAATGTTGAGTTGAGTTGCATGGAAGGAATATTAAGAGAAACGATGCCATCCTGAGTAGCAATGTAGCACAGCGAGCCATCGGGAGAAAAACAGGACGAAAGACCATTATTGGAGAGAGCAAATGATCTTGAAAGAGAAAGAGTTTTGTTCGATCCTACATTGATTAGAAACGCCCTCTTGTTTTGATCAAGAGCAATCACCTGATTTCCACTTGGAGCTGGAACGAGATGAGTAATTCCCGAAAGATTCAACTGAGAAAGGGAACTCGCTCCAGTCTGCTGTGCAGGAGCCGGCGCTTGAGTGGGCCCTGGCGTAGGCGCCATTGTCGGAGCGGCAGTGGGAGCTATCGTCGGGGCCGGAGTTGGAACTGGTGTCGGGGCAGCGGTAGGCGCTCCAGTCGGAACTGGAGTTGGATCATTTGTGGGAATAGGAGTGGGTGCTGGAGAATGCGCCGCCATGGCCAGTAAGTAAGCCTTACTATAATCAAAGATTTGCGCTTGTGCTTGGGAAGAGCCTGAATTACCTTCAACAAAACCAATGATAAAGCGGTTATTTGGCATATCCGAAATAGAGGGAATAGTCAGAGTTTGAGTTGAATAAACAGAACTGACAGGAAACTGCTGGCCTATTTTTTCACCATTTGAATCCAAAATTTGTCCGACAAGCTGATATCCATTAGAAACTTTTGTTTCCCAAGCAATTACATAAAGATTACCAGCTAAAGCTTCACAATTCGGACTTGCTTCAGGACTATTTCCATTTCCATCGAGTTCAATTGTTGTATTCGTTCTGTTCCCTGATAAATCAAAGAGTTGAGCAGACGCATTTCCCCCTAAACTAGCAAACACAGTTAGAATCCCCTTCTCCGATGTAGCAATTCCTGGATTCATTGTAGTCGCTCGAAACCCAAGTGAAGGAGCAAGAGGAGCTGAGTTCAATTGAATCGGGTCGGTTTTCGGCTGAAGGTCGGAATCAAAAATTCGGAACCAAGAACTCCCCTTCCCCATATAATTTGTCCACCCGACTATACATCCGCCATCAGGAGTTGACTTTATAACAGGATCTTCTGAGTTCTGATTTGCATCATATACGACAACCTCAGGAGTTGTCGGTTGCCCAGTTGAATTAAGCATACGAACAACTACCGAACCAGACAAACGGTGCCAACTGGCCGCAAAACCATTACCAGCTAATCGGGTTATGCAAGGGTCTATGCTGTTGCCATTTGAAGCAATATTGAGCTGAACGGGGGAACCTATGGTTCCATTTGCACTGATCGGAACTGCTAATATGATGTCCTTGCTCGATGGCGCAGAGCAACCAGTATTAGGTGCGGCTGAACAACTGTACAACACCAAGACACAGTTTTCGTTACACGCAACGTTCGGGCGAGATTGCGTCTGCGATGAATTCACATTGAGAAGAATGTCTTTCTCCAAGGCATTCCCCAGCAAATCAAAAACTCTTACATGGATTCTCGAGCCATCTTCCCAAGAGGTAACGATTGTGTCATTTGACGCAACGCCAAGAACAGGATGATACTGACTTTTCGAAGCATCAGATGAAAGAGAGAACGCCGTTCCATTGGGCTGAGGCGTCGCGTTTCTGGCAAGTTCGGTGATATTGGGAGCGGCTTGGGCCTGTGCAAACGAAATCCCCACAAAACTTTTTGAAGGGCCATCTTCAACGCCTAACCAACGCAGGGCATTACGATAAACAGAAGAGAGCCAACAGTCGTTCCTCAATATCTTTGTATGCATCCCGGCAAGAAGAATTCTCTCAGCCGAATAATCACGCACGAGAGGAAAGCCCCTCATATCAACAGAACTATTTGGCTTTGTATAAGATACAGTTCTCCTAGATACAGTCATATTTTCCCAACAAAGATATTTAGATTGATTAAAGATTGCAACAATACTTCATTATTAGTCCAGAACCGTTCTTCTTAAAAAACACAAGTCATTTACAATGAGATTGTTAACAAATCTACAAAAGGGAGAAATTCATCAAATAGAAGGAATGGCCCCTCTTAAAATAAGGATGGCTCCCTTAAGAAATCTGTGTATAATATGGGAAATGCGTGCACTGTTTCGAACGAACCTTCGTTCGTTTTATCTTTTCAATACGACCCAATTCTTAGGCGCCTTGAATGATAACATCTTCAAACTGCTCGTCATTTATTTCCTTATCCATGTCGAGGGTCCTAGTTCTGCCAATACGATTTTATCGCTTGCTGGCGCCATCTTTGTGATCCCTTTCCTTCTTTTTTCATCAGCTGCGGGGGTCCTCGCAGATCGATTGAGCAAACGATCGATCATCGTTTTTGCTAAAATGTTCGAGCTCGTTGTTACTCTCTCCGCTTGCTTGGCTATCTTCTTCGAATGGGAAAAGGGACTATTTACAGCTCTCTTTCTCATGGGAACCCATAGTGCTCTTTTCGGCCCTTCAAAATATGGGATTATCCCAGAGCTCGTTGAATCCAAAATGGTCCCAAAAGCGAACGGCTCCATTACCTCCATGACTTACCTGGCTATCATTTTGGGGACGCTGATCGCCTCCCTTCTCACCTATCTGACAAATAAAAACTTTATTTTGATTGCCCTCTTCTGTGTGCTCATCTCTATTACGGGACTGATCTCTTCTCTTGGAATCCATCGAACTGAAGCGAAGAGGTCAACGAAAAAAATTAACCCGTTCTTTCTTTATGAGATCTACCAGACTCTTCGCCTTAGCTGGACGATCCCTCACCTCATCCCGTGCATTTTCTGTTCTTCTTTCTTCCTCTTCATCGGGGCATTCACGCAATTGAACATGATTCCGTTTGCCATGCAATCGCTGGGTTTAAGTGAAGTGGGTGGAGGATTTCTCTTTCTCGCCACCGCAATCGGAATCGCCATTGGAGCTGTTCTCTCAGGACGTCTCGCTAAAGAAAGGGTAGAGCTCGCGATTTCATGCATCGCCGGCTTCTTCATCGCTCTTTTCTTCATCCTTCTTTGGGCTTTTTCTTCCTCTTTAATCGGCACGATTCTCCTCTTAACTCTTCTTGGTATCGTGGGGGGAGCTTACTTGATTCAATTCGATTCTTATCTTCAGATCAATAGCCCTGATCTCAAGCGGGGACAGATCATTGCTGCATCCAGCTTCTTTAGCTTCGTTGGGGCTCTTCTCGCCGCTTTCTATCTCTACTTGGTCAATGAACATTTCGGCTTCTCCGCATCCGATAGTTTCGCCATTCTGGGAATCGCAGCTCTCATCGTCAATGTGATCACCATCGGTCGTCTCTCTGCTCTTTTCCTCCCTTATTTTGCGAAAAAAATCTTAAGCAAACTCTACCACCCGGAACTCACCTCCCCAATCCCTTCTCCTTCAACGGTGCTCTTCCTCCACAGCCGTTCTTGGTGGCATGCAATCCTCCTCTTTGGAATGATTCCTCATCTTAAACTCCTCGTTCCTGCTAAACCTTTGCGTAAATTCCCCTGGATCAATGGCTTTTTTGACTCGATCCATCTGGCTCCTAGAATTCTCAACGTCTACGGAATGGGAAAATTATCAAAGGAACTGCAAGAGGCAAAAGAAAATAGGGAGACTGTCTGCATCTTCTTTCACAGAGAAATCGGACCGTCAATCATCGAAAATTACCAAAATCACTTGAAAATCTTATCTGTCGATACGCTCCATATCGAGGTAGAAAAACAAAAGGGGAAGGGATTGTCGTTCCGTTTATCGCCACAATTTTCTCATAAGGGAAATCTGTGGAAGGATCGATAAGGGTAGGCTGATCCTTCCTGAGTAGACCATGCTAAATCTGTGAGCTTACTTATCCGCAGCCAAGGCTGGTGCTCTCGTGATGAGGTGTGAATGAACTTCCCTTCTTCTAAAAAAATCGCTACATGGCCAATCTTCTTTTCAGATTCCCCCCAAAAGATAAGGTCGCCTAACACCGGATTCTCGATCCTTTTCGCTCGCAAGTCTCGATACTGATCTCCAGAATCGCGAGGAAGAAGCATCCCCATCTCGGCAAAGACCATCTGAACAAATCCAGAACAATCAAACCCAAAACTAGAACGACCGCCCCAAAGATAAGGAATCCCTAAAAAGGGAGAAACAAAATGGTAAAGATCTTCCCTTTTTACTCGATTTTTCGAAAAAGAAAGAGTTCCTTTTTGAACGTAACCTCTTCTCCCATCAGGAAGGGCTACTGCAATCCAAAGGGGATCGCTCATATCGAGAACTTCAAGAAAAACTCCAAAAGGAAGCTGGAAAAGAGGACCCTTTCGGATCGTTTTCTGGCAATAAAGGGGAACACTCAACCGAGTTGTTTGCCCGCGCTGCATAGCGGATTCATCCGTGAGAACCGCGGCGACGGAGGAAGAGGGAACCCATCCTTGGTATTGGTCAGGAGTGGTCACTAAAAACCAATCTCCCTCTTCTCCATTTTGATCCACAGTTTCGCCAAAAAGAGCTTGAGAAACGACCTCCGCTTCCAGAGAAGGGGTCTTTCTCATGTCGATAACTGAGGAAATGACCCGTTTAGAATGCGTAGATACACTCCACTTCGCACTGCTTAAATATGGTATTCCCACCCAAGTTTTTATCGAGAGTCCAGGAGAATCGGATGTTCTGGTCAATCGTGATGTTATCGGTCAGCGCATAGAGGCCATCAATCTCAAATCCGTAGAAATTGCCATTACCAACAGCTGTCCCCTTTGTCGTAGGTCCACCGCTTCCATCTTCCTTGACTGTATAAAGACCATACCCTACCGTATTCCCTCGACCAATTCCGTTCATATCAAACGAAGGAACTGCTTGAGCTTGGAGCCATTGGAAACTTGCATCAAGAGCCCAGTCGTTTTGTTTCTTCACAGTTCCCATTGAAATACCTGCGTACCAGCCCCAATTTTGCTTCCCAAAAGCTTGTCCCTCAACCCCAGCTTCAGCAAGAGGATTGGCGAGAGCTAAGTGGTTGACAAGAGCTGCTCCATATAGCTTGATGAGTCGACGACCAAACCAATCGGGATGAAATTTATAGGCAGTGGCCACCTGGGAGACTAAAAACCGGAAGCGGAGGTCCGCTAGCTGATTTTGTTGATCCGTATTTCCAGGCTCAGACTCACTCCCCGGTCTATACCAATCGATGAGCGAATACTTGAGATCTAAACCGATATTGGCAATCCGAAGAGCCCCAAGCTCCCCAACAAAACCATAATGATTCGTCTTATCATTGATGATAAATCCCCCTAAATTCGCATAGCTATCTCCGATATTGGGAAATGCTTTAGCAAATCGAAACAAAAACCCATCAAAAAGAGAAGAAAATTCAAGCTTTGAATCAAATACGTTGAATAAATACCGGCGCCCGATTTCTCCATCCATGGTGAAGGTGTCGCCTGCGACAAATCGTCCACCGAGATAGGCTTTCTCAAGACGGATTTTATTTAACGTTCCTGTTCGCACACCCATATCGTTGTCAAACTCAAGCTTGACTGCGGCCCAACTCCGATCGGTCCGGTAATCGAGCATGAGGTTGAACTCAACATCCCAGCCGTACTGAGGTTTCAGACCGAGATCCATTCCTCGTTGCTGAACCCCATTTTTTTGCTCGCTGGTCGCTTGGAATTCGGTTCTAACCTCCCCGCTGAGTGATAGATCTCCTCCAATTTCGCGCATGGTGACCAGTCGCTTGTCTTGAAGCCAGCGACGAAGGGCTTCCATATCTCGACTGTCGCTATCTCTCTTGTCACTAAATTGGACATCCGCCGATTGAGCAAAGAGAGTCTGCATGAGAAAGAAAAGAGGAAGGAAGAGAAGAGAGATCTGTTTTTTCATGTTAAAACCTTTTTCAAGGAGGGCATGATAAACAAAGTCAGATATAAACCACAATCAAAATCGGATCTGAGCAAGAGCTGAAAAACCCTCTTCAAAAAAGGAGCGCCACTCCAAATTGAGCAAAACTTTCTCGCCACTTGAGAGAGTACACCCCCCAAAAGGCCCCACCACGTGACGCGCTTGGAGTCTGACCAAATGACCTTCTCGCGGAGAAATTTTCCATTCAGTTCGATTTTCCGTGATTCCGAGATAGGGGCAAAAGGGGCCGATTTGTTGAGAAAAGGCAACGGAAACTTGCCAATAACGCATCTTGGTCCTCATCTCCCGGGAAAAAGGATGGCCGCTGATCCGAGATTTCCCTTCCATAAAATCCAAACCTCCTCCTTGTGCATCGAGAGAAAAGAGAGTGTCTTTCACAGAGAAGATGATCAACTTAGCGTCCCCACTCCAAAGGAGGCCTCCTGAGCTTCTGCCTAAAACCTCCTTGTGCGACTCTTCCCATTTCCAAAAATAAGAACCTGACCCGAGAGAGGCTTGTATACTGCATCTGTCGCAGATATTCCAATTGACAAACCCTACTTCAGAGGTTCCTGAAACACTCTCTTTATTCAGATCTCCGTCTCGACGAGACATCAACCTTTTTTGAGCGACGTAATCGATCTGGGCCCCTGTTTCTACATGTGTCCACGAAGTATCAGAACTCAAAAATCCTCGATCCAGAAGAAAGGGCGAAGCGGGATTGCCAACCGGCAAACCATAAAGAAGCAGAGGGCCCAGCAAGAAAAGAAGGCTTCTCAAAACCGGAATTCTCCAGAGAGAGAAAGGGCCTCTTCATCAATCAACCTCGCTTCCAGATTCAATAGGAAATAACTTTCCGTCGACAATGTACACCCAATGTTAATCCCCACCGGATTGCTTGTCTGGAAGTGATTGGTATGAGCTCCTCCATTGCCGATCGCTTCCGATGGAAGAGCCAATTTCGTCCTAGCTCTCATGCAATTGAGTGCTACATAGGGGGTAAAAAAGTGAACGTGGTAGGAAGCGCCTAAGTTTATTTGCCACTCGGTCCATCGGCAAAGAGAGCCTCCGAGAGGCGCTTGGGTTCCATCAATAGTGAACGTTCGAAAGTGGGGATGGGAAGAAGAGTACCTCGCCCCTAAGCCAATGCCCCATCGATTCCAGCGAGCCAAAAAAGACCGAAAACCCACAGCCCAAAGCAAATTGTGGAAGGTCTCAAATTCCCCATTGTGAATCGCTCCCAAACCATCTTTGAAGCGCCAATGAGACGACGTTCTCGATGAGCCGAACACACTATATAAATCCAGTCGGTGAAGCAGATTGAGCGTCACGATCCCACTATTCACAGTTTGTCGATACCGATCTACATCTCCATCCCCCTCTTCCTTTTGTTCCATTTTCCCGTCAAAAATAAAATCCCCTTCATAGCCAATCCGGATATTAGCCCAACATTCAGCAGGTATAAAAAAACCCTTTTTCAAAATGTAAGGAGTTGCCGGATTTCCATTCGGAGCTGACCAAAGAGAAATCATCCAAAAACAAGAAAAACAAAACAGCCACTTCATACCCTTCTCCCGAGAGACTCTCCGAAATTCGCTTTCACCTCGAACCCTCGCTTTGAGGCGAGGATAAGATCTTCGTCGAAAGAGATCCTCCCTTTTTCAAACAGAATTACTAAACAAGAGCCCCCAAAGGAAAAATAGCCTTTTTCCTCTCCCTTTTCTACCATTTGATTGGGGATGTAGGTTTGGTGGATTGTCCCCACGCAGATGGCTCCCACTTCTACATACACCACTTTCCCGAAATTTTCGGTATCAAAATCGGAAATCATCCTTTTATTTTTCCAAAAGATGGAGAGGTTTTTTCGCAAAGCCATCGGATTCACCGAATGATATTGCCCTTTCATCTCTCGGGAAATCGATGGGATTCCTCGATCTAGAAAATGGAATCGATGATAATCGGTAGGACAAAGCCGGACAATCATCATGGATCCTTCTCGATAGCGAGAAACAAGATCTTCATCTTGCAAAAACGAAGAGAGATCAAATGGCTGTCCCTTCACGTAAAAAGTTTTAACCTGATCGAGATGAGGGAAGACGAGATAACGCCCATCGGATGGCGTAGCGGCCCGATCTCGATCAGCGACAATGGGTCTCACCTCTTTCTTCAATTTTCTGACAAAAAAATCATTGAACGACGAAAATTTTTCTTGGACAAATTCAGAGCGATCAATCGCGTAGGTTTTGATGAAAGGATCGACTCTCTTTGCACTCCAGGAAATCTTTTGAAAAAAGCCATAGAGACGAGAAAAGAAGGCCACGCGCGAGAGAAGGGGCGAAAAAAACCAGGAGAACAACCGGGACCCCCATGAGTCGCCGTAGAGAAGAGAAAGGGCTCGATGGCCGTAAATCTTCTCTTCTTCAATCGCACTCGTCTTTCGTTCAATGTAGCGAATAGTCATCAAACTACGTTATCCTGCTGAAGAAAATTTTTCAATATCCGATGACCCGACGAAAAGGGAAGCGCGTCAAGCTCTTTTTTTTTAACCCACTCATATCCCTCTAAAGGGAAAAAAGGGTCGCATTGAAACAAAAAAGGGGAAAGTCTCGCCTTATACCGAGTAAATGTGTGAGACACA
Organism: Chlamydiota bacterium; assembly: GCA_027451585.1. Taxonomy (GTDB): domain Bacteria; phylum Chlamydiota; class Chlamydiia; order Chlamydiales; family SM23-39; genus DAIDHZ01. The sequence goes on along the minus strand of DAIDIZ010000050.1, from coordinate 11,393 downwards.
TCCCGTAAACGGGAGACAAAGCAAACCGATTTTCCTCCCCACCCCTTCACAACTTTCTTTGCCAGATCCATTTCCAAACGCCCCTCAACATAAGGGAATTCGTAGAGCCCTCCCATTACTTTACCCTCCTCCTGCTTTTTCACTAAAAAACAAGAAGATACCTCAATGAGAAACACAGTCCTGAGAAGTTCCGTTGTTTGAGGAGCTCTCTTTTTCAAAGGCAAAAATTCGGCTTTGCCACAAGATCTTCCTCGACAAGAAGAAAAGAGTGGGCAACTGCCACAAAGAGGCTTTTTCCCACACAAAGTAGCCCCAAGTTCAATGAGCGCCTCAGCAGTGATCCAAGGGCTTTTTTTATCAAGTAAAGATTCGGCTAGCTCTTCTATTTTTTTTCGGACCGAAACTTTTGTAATTTCTTCCTCGATGCAAAAATAACGAGAAAGAACCCTTGCTACATTCCCATCGACCGCGGGAGCTCTTTTTTTAAAGCCAAAACTTAAAATCGCTCCTACTGTATACGGACCGAATCCCCGAATTGAAATCAGCTCCTCATAAGAGCTCGGGATTTCGCCCCCAAACCGCTCCACAATTTCTTTCGCCGCTCGATGGATATTGCGCGCCCTCGAGTAATAACCAAGCCCTTCCCACAGCTTAATCACCTCTTCGATCGATGCATTGTAAAGCGCTTTTACATCGGGAAAATGGTCCATCCACCGATTGAAGTAAGGAATAACCACGGAAGCGCGCGTCTGCTGAAGCATTACCTCAGAGATCCAAACTCGATAAGGAGATCTTTCTTTGCGCCAAGGAAAATCGCGCTGATTCTCTAAAAACCATTCCTCGAGCGACATCTAACCTCCTCGAGGAGGAAGAACAAAAACCAGGCTTAAATCGGAAATTTGCTCCACAATTGGCTTTGCCTCAATTTCATAAGCATAGCCCCCCCTTTGAAGAGCCTTTACATCGGACACAAAAGCAACTCGTAGGTCGGGAGGGAAAACGCCATCAAAGCCGGTGGTCACTAAAAGATCTCCCTTTTTCAAAATAGGAGTTCTTCTGTTATCGAACTCAAGATGAAAACCAATTCCTTTGAGAATCGGATGACAGGAGCGCCAAAGAGGAGCGCTGCTTCCATGGAGCTCTCCCTTCGCTAAATACTCCTCTTTCCCTTCCTTTTGCCACGCCTCTTTCAGCCCTTTAAGCATCAAACTTAGAGGTTCATTTTCCTCTAGTTGGAGCAAAAGAATGTCAATTGCCTCAACGGCTTGTCGATGTTGAGAAAATCCCCTCACAGAGCGAACAGCGGGAGAGAGGGACGCATCGGTGAGGAGACGAACTCTCGATTGCCTTTTCCCCACATAATCAATGGCACCCACCAAAGCCGTACCAAGGACAACGGGGCTATTTTTCGCAATCAACATAGAGCCGAGCGCCCGATTCGTCTCTTCCCCTACATTGATCCACAGAGAAGAGCTCCAGGATGAAGGATCCCGGTAAATCACTTCAGCAGGAATCGCTACACGCTCTAAGCGAAAGAGCGACAAAAGATGCGAGAGGCGCTGATCCGATAAAGCAGTCTCAAAACCCTTCGCATTTCTTTGCTGAGAAGCGATGATTTCGGAAAGCTTTTCGACTTGAGAGCGGAGAAATTCCGTTTCGAGCTCGAGCTCGGCCACTTTTTTGGAAGGGGACATTGCATCTTCTTTCCAAAAATGGAGAGGTCGGTCAGCTAAATAGGTACGCATGCCTCTCCAAACGGGCGACACAGAAGCAACTGAAAACGAGCGGAGATGATCGGCCGTTTCTTTGGAGAGATTCACCCAACAAAAAAGGAGAAAACCGAGGAACAGGTAAGAAGAATTTCTTGATCTACGCAACATGATCCTTAAGATTATACCGATATTGCCTCAAAATAGAAGAAAAAGCTATAATAGAGCCCCTTCGAGGGGCGTTAGCTCAGTTGGTAGAGCGCAACAATGGCATTGTTGAGGCCATCGGTTCGAATCCGATACGCTCCATTTTCCCCAAGGATTTTCGATGAGCGAACTCAATGAGCAGCAAAGCAGAGCCGTCCTGCACATCGAAGGCCCCCTCCTTGTCTTAGCTGGAGCTGGTTCAGGAAAGACAAGAGTTGTCATTCACCGGATTGCCCACCTTCTAGAAATCGGGATTCCTCCTGCAGAAATTCTCGCCGTTACCTTCACCAATAAAGCCGCCGAAGAGATGAGAAACCGGATCAGGAATCTCAAAAACGCCTTCATCCTCGCCTCAACATTCCACAGCCTAGGCTCCCGCATCTTGCGCGAGTCGATCCACCACCTCGGATACGAGACAAACTTTTCCATTTACGATGAGGATGATAGCGAAAAATTGCTCAAAAGCATCTTTCAAGACAAGGGGCTGTCAGCAGAAAAAGGGCCCCTCAAAGAGGCGAGAAGCTTTATTTCTCGATCAAAAAACGATCTTCTCACTCCCGAGCAATCTGGATCAGGAGACCTCCTTTCCTCTCTTTACCAAAGCTACCAAGAGAAACTCAAAGAGTGTCATGCAGTTGATTTCGATGATCTCCTCTTTTTAACGGTTCATCTCCTCCAAAGCCACCCATCAGTCCTCGAGATGTACCAAAACCGGTGGAGGTTCCTTTTAATCGACGAATACCAAGACACCAACTTCGCCCAATACACCCTCGCCAAGCTCTTAAGCGCCTCGCACCACAACATCTTTGCCGTTGGAGATCCTGACCAATCGATCTACTCCTGGCGAGGGGCTAGATATCAAAATATCCTAAACTTTTCCTCTGATTTTCCCGGAGCCACTATCATCACCCTCGACCAAAATTATCGGAGCACCACCACGATTTTAGAAGCTGCCAACGCCCTCATCGAACACAATGAAAATCGATTTAAAAAACACCTCTGGAGCTCTCTTGGTGAAGGGGATAAAATTGGTCTCTATACAGCGATGAACGAAAAACAAGAGGCCTCTTTTGTCGCTATGCAAATCAATCAAATCAAGAGAAGAAACTCAATTGGGTTGAATGAAATGGCCATCTTTTACCGAACCAACGCCCAGTCGCGTCCCTTTGAAGACGCTCTTCTTTCTCAAAAAATTCCCTATACCATCATCGGGGGAGTCTCCTTTTACCAAAGGAAAGAGATCAAAGACCTTCTCGCTTATTTGCGCCTCATTGTTTCGGAAGCCGATCTCATCTCCTTTTTGCGGACGATCAACCTGCCCAAAAGGGGACTGGGCCCCTCGACTCTTGATAAAATCGTCGCTGCCGCTCAAGAACACCAAAGACCCATTCTCTCGTTTTGCCGATCCCTTCTCGAAGACCCAAATCTTGCTCCCGGCTTGAAACTCGGCCCCAAGGCAAAGCAAGGTCTCTCCGATTACCTCAGCATCCTCGATACCTTAAGAAAACAGCAACCCTACCTTTCCCTCTCAGATCTACTCAAAGAGACCATCACACGAACAAGATATCTGTCTTACCTTCAAGAGGATAAAGAAACAGAACAGGACAAAAAAGAGAACATTGATGAGCTGCTTGCAAAAGCTATTGAATGGGAACAAGAGCAGGAAAGCCCTTCCCTTACCCAATTTTTAGAGGAGCTCTCTTTAAAAACCTCTTCAAGAGAAGACCCCGAGATTCCAACAGTGAAAATGATGACCCTCCACAACAGTAAAGGACTCGAATTCCCGATTGTTTTTTTTGTGGGACTCGAAGAAGACCTCCTTCCTCACATCAACTCAAAAGATGATGCGAGCGCTGTCGAAGAAGAGAGGCGCCTTTGCTATGTGGGGATGACCCGAGCAAAAAGAAAGCTCTACCTCACCCATGCAGTCTACCGGTACATGTGGGGAACGGAGAGATATATGCGTCCCTCTCGGTTTTTAAAAGAGATCCCTGCGGAGTATACCGAAAAAAAAGAGTTTTAAATCGGTTTGCTTATGTCACTTTGGGGTGGAACGAATATACACTCGTTCCACTCCAAAATGGCCCAAGCAAGACGATTTAAAGCTATCAAATTTCCAATAAAAAATTGGGGTCAATATTGAATGAATATTAACCCCAATTTTTTATTGAAAATTTGATGCTTTAAATTCGGTTTTCTTGGGCCATTTTGGAGTGGAATGAGTATATACTCGCTCCACAACCCGCCGCTTCCATCTTCAGCTGATCAAATCCTCGGAGGGCCCTTTTCACTGAGATCCACTTTCTCCAATATCGATCTCTTAGTCGCAAACCCCGGATGTTCGGGATCCAAGAAGAGGGGGTCACAGCCACTCCATGGCAAAAGCTCGGAGCCCACATCTTCGCCAACGCTTTACGGCGGCAAAAAGTGAGCGTCGGAATATTGAGCGCCGAAGCGAGATGGCCAAGTCCTGAATCATTCCCAATCAAATAACCCGACTCATAGATGAAACTAGCCAGTGCATCCAAATTCGAAAAAGAACCAATCCCAAATCCCAACTCTTTCACATCCACCCACTCCGCTTCTTCCTTAGTCCCCGGCACAAAAACCAGTTCATACCCCCTCTTTTTCAGATGTAAAGCGAGTTTTACAAAGCGCTCTTTAGGCCAGTTTCTCGTCACTCGCGCACTTGTTGGATGCACCACAATTCTCTTGGGATATTTTTGATGGATAAGAGAGACCGGAGCTCGAAATCCATTATCTTTCACAACGATAGGTAAATGGAGCACTTTATCACAGACAATGAGGAGATTATCGGCAACCGATTGTTCAGGATCGGTGAAACAATCCTCATAGTAGAGCTCCTTCATGATATGAGGGGAAGGGTAGAGATACACCACTTTGATCCGTTCAGGAAATCGCTCTTTTCCTTCTCGAATCAATGTCTTCACAAATGGATCGGTGTCATTTTGAACCACCAAATAGAGATCATAAGAAGATAAAATAGAGGGCAGAGCAGTGAGATTGGGATAGGGCTGGACTGGCAAATGGGGAAACCAATTTTGCATCGAACCGACCGTATTCTGATAGGTGTCTACTTCCCACCCATTAAGAAAAAGATTCTGGGAAAGGACGAGGCAATTGACTCCGTCTCCAAGGCCGTTATGACAAAAAATAGCAGCGCGCTGTCTCATGTTGGGGATATTTTCCACATATGTTATGGGGAAGAAAAGAAAAACACAATGGTCCAAAAACCTCGAACGATTCTTAAACAGCAAGTAATAATGACTGTCGGTCTTCAGCAGCGCCTCGCTGTCTTAGAGATGTCACGACAGGAGCTCATCGAACGGATCCAAGAGGAGTTGGATAAAAATCCCGTGCTGGAGGCGAAAAAACTCTATAGCCCTAAACATCCCTTCCCGGAGATGGTTCACATCCATTCGCTAGAAGACAGTTTGAAACAACAAATCAGAGAAAATTTCTCTGAAAATAAAGATAGGGCATTAGCAACTAAAATCATGCGCTATCTCGATGAAAAAGGATTTCTCTCCCATTCAATCGAAGAGCTCGCAAAAGAGATCTCTGTTTCCACTGCAGAATTGGAATCAATTATTCGAACGCTTCAAACCTTTGAGCCTCCAGGCATTTTTGCCAGAAACTTGCAAGAATCACTGCTGTTGCAATTGAAAGCCAAAGGAGAAGAAGGCTCTCTTCCCTTCCGAATCGTAGAGCACTGTTTTGAAGAACTGATTCACGGCAGATACTCCAGTCTTAAAAAAAAGATGAAAAGGGAAGATCTTGCAAAAGCGATTCAAAAGCTCGCCTCTTTGCAATTGCGTCCCTTAAGTTGTTTGAAAAGAGAGATCGCTATCCCGATCATTCCCGATCTAAAGGTCTTTCGTTCTCCGAAAGAATGGCTTGTTCTGATGAATGACGAAGAATTTCCTGAAATCGAGATCAATCTCGACTATACCGCTCTTGCACCTAGTTCGATCGAAGAAAAAGAAACTCTTAAGACATGGCACAGCGAGGCGAGAAATCTATTAGATTCGATCGTCAACCGACGCAAACTCCTTCTCAAAGTAGCGAAATATCTGACCCATTTGCAAAGCGATTTCCTCTCCTCAAGAGGAAATCTGAAACCGCTAAGCGTGCAAGAATTAAGCCTTTTATTTGGCCTTCACGAATCAACAATGAGCCGCATCCTCTCCAGCAAATATATCGAAACGCCAAGAGGCACGTTCCCTTTAAAAGAGCTGCTCTGCTTCAATCCAGAGGCCAAAAAAGTGAAAGAGATCTTAGTGAAGCTGATTCAAAACGAAAACAAAGAACATCCTGTGACCGATGAAGAGATTGCCCAAGAACTCAAGAAACAAGGACATCTCATCGCAAGACGAACCATTGCGAAATACAGAAAAACACTTGGATTCTTACCTTCCAAAGCAAGAAAAAACTTCTAGCCTTATCTGCGAACACCGCGATGGGCAACATCTGTTCCTAAGAGAGTGCAACGCCCTCCCCTCCGGCGGTGACCCGTTTTGGCCCTACATCTGTGAGCAGATGAACGAGGCGCCATCGGAGAGATGGTTTTTCAGACAAAGGAGCTTCTTTCGCAAGCAAGCGAATTTCGCTATCTTCTAGACAGAGGAGAACCGATCGAACGGTTTCTTCCCCATACCCTTTCTTTAAAAGAGTCTCGCTTGCTTTGCGCAAAATCCAATGAAACCGGATCAATCGACTCAATCCAAGAAGAAGCCATACAGCAGCCCCTAAAAAGAAAGGGGGACAAATAACCCCTCCTACGCTAAAGAGAAAGAAGGGCCATACCTCAAAAGGCCTTTGAACGATGGGCCCTAGAACCTGCCTCCATTTCGAGTCGGAAGTCATAAAAGCAAAAAATTCCTCCCAAGGATCATTGGGAAAGGCTGAACGAGCTGCATGAACCGCCTCGTGCGAGAGAATCTCACTTCTTCGATAGATCCCCAAAAAAGAGCCTTTGGCAAAGGCTTTTCGAAGTTGAATCGCAATCACCTGCCCATTTTCTACCCACACCGCAGCCCCTTGCCAAGGCGTCAAAGCTCGATTCGAATAAAAGGCAGGGAGTGAGTCCGGAGAAAAACCAAAAAGGCGACCCAATTTTTCTTTGACAAATGCATAGTGGGCTGGAGGAATGCTCCCTTCTCCTAACTTAAAAAAAGCCTCTTTTGTCTGTTTGACGCGGTTTAAAAAGGCGAGCTCCTTTTCACCGGGGCCTGGGATGAAGCCCGATCGAAATAAGGAAAGAAGCTCATCATCTGGAATAGAGTCGTTCATGAGTCTGGAAAAGTTCAACAGAGGCAAAAGCACCCATAACAACAAACGCTCCATAAACTAATTCAGAAAAAGAGACATGGAACACAAGCCCCATCAACACAATGAATTGAAGCGCTGTTGTCGCCTTCCCCGAGCGAATCGAACGAAAAATCATCCCCTTCCACCGCCCGGTCACCACCATAAATAGTCCATAAAAAGCGACGACGACATCTCGTGATAGCATCACCGCCGCTTGCCAGGCAAGCAACTTCCCCTCCAAAAAAAGAATGAACAGGGAAAAATAAACAAAAAATTTATCCGTTGCCGGATCCAAAATCGCCCCAAATTGACTCACAGACCTGCTCCGCCTGGCTAAATAACCATCAATACTATCTGTAATCATAGCCAGAAGAACGGCAAAAAAACGTAAATAAGAACTCTCGCAAAGAAATACAAAAGCGAGAGGAATGCGAATAAAAGACAAACTATTCGAAAGGGTCAACATCTAAAAACACAAAAGATCTTTCGCCCCAGTCTACCAAATCGAATCATGAAATGAAAGATAAAATCCGAGAAGTAGCGTAGGTGAAGATGAGATCGGCGCCAGCGCGCCTGATCGAAAGAAGAGCCTCCAAGAAGACGAGGTCGGCATTGAGCCACCCCTTTTCGTGAGCCGCCATCACCATAGCATACTCTCCACTTACGTGGTAAGCGGCAATCGGCCGGTTTGTGAGGGGACGGAGCTTGGCAATCACATCGAGGTAAAAAAGGGCTGGCTTCACCATGAGGATATCGGCCCCCTCCTTTTCATCCAACTCTGCTTCTAGGAGGGCTTCTCTGCAGTTGGCTGGATCCATTTGATAGGTCCGTTTATCGCCAAAAGAGAGCTTAGTTTGTAGAGCATTTCGAAAAGGAGCGTACAAGGAGCTTGCATATTTGGCGCTATAGGCGAGGATGCCCACGTTGTGAAAGCCTTTCTGATCGAGCTCTTTTCTAAGGGCTGCGACCCGTCCGTCCATCATATCGCTTGGCGCCACAAAGTCGATTCCCGCCTCAGCCTGCATGAGGGCCATTTTCACCAGACAATCGATCGTTGCATCATTGAGAATTTTTCCTGTTTCATTGACTAACCCATCATGTCCGTGCGACGTGAACGGGTCCAATGCGACATCTGCCATCACGCAAAGCTCGGGGATCTCTTTTTTCAAAGATCGAATCGCCCGAGCAAGGAGCCCCCTTTCATTCCATGCCTCTTCCGGGTAAGAGGAGCGCAAAGAGGAATCGACTACTGGGAAAAGAGCAACCGAACGAACCCCCTTCTCATAGAGGTCGTGAGCAACCAAGAGCATTTCATCAATCGAGAGACGATCAATTCCTGGTAAGCTGGCGATAGCCTCTCTTTTTTTTTCTCCCTCAATGACAAAGAGAGGAGCTACGAGATGGGATGGGAGCAGATGCGTTTCCTGCACCATTTTCCGAATGGCGTCCGATTTTCTGTTGCGTCGCAACCGCACTGGCAAATCTAAAATCATATCCTGTATACTCGCACAAAAAGATTTTTCATGAACAGCGCAATCATCCACGACTGGCTTGTCTCTGCAATTGGCGGCAGCGAAAATGTTCTCCAAGCGATCCATACCCTTTTTCCCTCTCCCATCTTCACGCTTCTTTATAATCAAGAAGCTCTTGCAAACTCCTATTTCGATTCGCTTACCTTGCATCCATCCTTTCTCCAAAAACTCCCTCTGCGTTACTACCGCCAATATCTTCCCCTTTTTCCATTGGCGATCTCGCAACTTGATACATCCCCCTTTTCGCTTCTCCTTTCTTCCTCTCATTGCGTTGCCAAAGGGATCACAAAAAGACCCGATCAGCTCCATATCTGCTATTGCCATACGCCGATGCGGTACGCTTGGGATCTGATGGACGATTACCTCGAAGAGGCCCATCTCAACAGAGGGCTTAAAAGGTGGATTGCAAAACAAATCCTCCTCTCTTTGCGCAAGTGGGATAAAAAGACAAGCATAAACGTCGACCACTTTATCGCTAATTCAGCTTTTGTAGCAGAGAGAATCAAGCAATATTATGGGAGAGACGCAACGGTGATTTATCCGCCGGTTGACACAGACTATTATGAACCCCAAGAGAAGAAGGAAAATTACTTTCTCACCGCCTCACGTCTTGTCCACAACAAGCGGATCGATCTCATTGTTGAAGCCTTTGCCCAGATTCCCCATGAAAAACTTTTCGTCATAGGGGACGGGCCCCTCAGAAAAACCCTCGAACAAAAAGCCCCACCCAACGTCACTTTTCTAGGGCAGCAAAGCAAAGAAAATCTCAAACACCATCTTCAAAATGCGAAAGCCTTTCTTTTTGCAGCAATTGAAGACTTTGGAATTCTTCCCGTTGAAGCAATGGCCACAGGGACACCTGTGATTGCCTTGGATCGAGGAGGAACAAAAGAGACAGTTCTTCCTGGGAAAACAGGACTTCTTTATCCAGAACAAACACAGACCTCTCTTCTGCAAGCCATCCGAACATTTTCACATCTCACCTTTGATTCACGACTTTGCCGTTTGCAAGCAGAACAATTTTCCCGTCAAAAATTCGATCGACAATTTCAGACATTCGTGTTAGATAAGTACGAACCGTTTATGAAAAATCGATGAAAGCAATTGTACTAGCAGGCGGGGGAGGGACCCGTCTTTGGCCGTTGTCCCGAGAGAGTTTTCCGAAACAATTTCTCCGCCTCGGATCCTCTCTTTCTCTGCTCCAGACGACCGTCCAAAGACTTGCCAAAGCCGATTTCATCGACACGATCATCGTCGCGACCAACACCCATTACCTCGATCTCGTCAAAGAACAACTTCCCTCTCAAGGCAAAGTTCACATCCTCACGGAACCTGCGAGAAAAAATACAGCGCCCGCCATTTGTCTTGGAGTTCGTTTTCTCGAGACCTTTTGTGGAGCCACGCCAAATGATCCCATCCTCGTCCTTCCCTCCGACCATCTGATCGAGCCCGAAGAGATTTTTCTTCAGACCCTTCATGAAATGGAACCCATTGCGAGACAAAGTAGCCACCTCATCACCTTTGGCATTCGCCCCACAAAAGCAGAAACAGGCTTTGGCTATATCCGGATCGACCAACCCCACATCGGAGCCACCTTTCACGTCGCCGAATTTGTCGAAAAACCGGACCGATTGCGCGCCCAAAAATACGTGGAAGACCCCCACTATTACTGGAATTCTGGGATGTTTCTCTTTTCTCCCACCCTTTTCTGGAAAGAACTCTCTCTCCACACACCTGATTTGTTTCATCTCTTTGAAGATCCCTACACACAAATCAGAGAACACTTCAATCAAATGCCCGACATTTCGATCGACTACGCCCTCATGGAAAAGTCGGAAAACATCGTTGTTTCGCCTCTTGCTGTGTCTTGGTCCGATGTAGGCTCGTGGGATAGCCTCTACGAAGCCCTCGCCAAAGACGAAAATCAAAACGTCAAGATCGGACAAGTTCTCGCAATCGATACCAAGAACAGTCTCATCATTGGTGGGAAACGTCTTATTTCAACCATTGGCCTTGAAGATCTCCTCATCATCGAAACTGACGACGCCCTCTTCATCAGCAAAAAAGGAGAGTCACAGCGAGTGAAGAACCTGCTTAAAGAACTGATCAATCGGGGCGACAAGGCGTGGCTATAATCTCTCTTCTTTGCTGTCGACACAAAAGGTGACATGTAAACGCAAAATGATAATGTCACCCTTCTCCAAAGTAGAAATGTCACCCTTGGTAAGCTTAATGTCCTCAAGGAGGACGGATGAAGGAACAAGTACAAATGAGTGTCAAAGAGGCCGAGCGCCTGAGTACAATGAGACAGATTGATAAAAAGGTATAGTGGACCCCGATGATTTTGTCGATGATGATTTTTTCTTTGCGGTATTTTCTTGGAGCTATGTATGGATTGTATCCCAATCTCTCAGGGAGTCACGTAATGTTAGCCATCGAATGCGTAGCCACAATCATATCAGGCATGTTCGCTGGTAGGTTGATTGGTTATTATCAGAAAAGTAAAAGGTAGTGTAACATTCTTTCTGTAAATTCAGGCCGAAGGTTTTGAGTAAAAATTCTTTTAAATGGATTTTAGGAAAAAACCCATGAAATAAAAAAGGTCTGAAGATCA